>NZ_JBIMLI010000047.1:0-32540 GCF_051859755.1 Limnospira sp. | reverse complement strand
GATGCTTAACTACCAACTGGGGGGATATCGTTAAGTACTATGGCGTTACAGGATGATTGGCAACAAAGCCACCTAGAGCGTCGCCAGGTTTTGGCTGAAAGCCAAAAACAGATTTGGGCGACGATCGGTTTATGGCAACGAGAACGATACAGCCAGGCGATCACTCAAAAACAAGATCGACAGGCTTTTGTATCTCAATTAAAACAAGAAAATCAAGCCTTTTTGGCAGACGCTCATAATAACCATCGTCAGCAAGCAGAACAACTAGCTGAGGATTTAAAAGAGTTTGTGCGATCGCTTCAGAAAGAAACTGCTACCTTTCTGGAGGAGAGCGCCCAGTCCCGAGCCGAAAAAGCTGAGGAATTAGCGCAGGAGTTACGGGATTTTCGGGCGGAACTTCGAGATACGGTTGCTCAATGGCAACAGCAGTGGCAACAACAGGACCAGGAAAGAGCTGCCGGTCGCCGAAAACTCGCCCAGCAGGTACAAGGGGATTTGCAAGAGTTCAATATTATCCGCACCATTATGGCTGAAAAATTGCTACAGCAAACCCAAGAGGCGAAAGCCGAACGCCTAGCAGGTATTCAGTCCATGTTTGAGGATATGGGTAAGTTTCGGATGCAATTACAAGAGTATCGTCGGGAACGGGAAAAGTCAGTTTGGGGTGGTGAAAGGGTGAAATCGACCCCAGCAACGCCTCAGAAGGCGAAGGCTAGTCAAACATTGGTTCCTCAAACCAAGCCGAAGGCGGTTAAATCAGCGCCTAGTACTACCACAGCAGCCCAATCAACAACACCTACCGCTGTGGTGGTTGCTGAACCAACAAAACCAGCAGTTCCCCCTAATCAGCCTAAACCAACTACTGTTGTTCCTCATCCCCCTAACCCCGGATGAACGGGTTTATGATTACATTTATCAGCAGTCGAGGGTACGATTGACTGATATTGAGGAGGATTTGCAGTTAAATCGCATTCAAACCGTTTATGCTTTGCGATAACTTCTGAACCAAGGTTGGATTGTTCAGAGCGTTCAAGCCTACTATGCCAACAGATCAAATGAAAATAGGGTTCGGGACTAAAATATCCCTAGCCTGGTAGCTTACAATCTAACATTAATATGACCACTGTGCTTCGTGCTGTTCCTAAAGGATTTGTTAACACTCCAGCCATTGAAAGAATTACAGTTAGGGCGTTGCGGTATCTTCAATCAGGGTTTTCTGTGCATTTGCGCGGACCAGCGGGAACCGGAAAAACTACCCTCGCCCTACATTTGGCAGATTTGCTTAATCGTCCGATTATGTTGATTTTTGGGGACGATGAACTCAAGTCCTCCGATATGATTGGTAATCAAACTGGTTACACCCGTAAAAAAGTGGTGGATAACTTTATCCACAGTGTAGTTAAATTAGAAGACTCACTCAAGCAAAACTGGATTGATTCCCGTTTAACCCTCGCCTGTCGCGAAGGATTTACCCTCGTTTATGATGAGTTTAACCGTTCCCGCCCTGAAGTCAATAACGTTCTGTTATCGGCTTTAGAGGAAAAACTATTAGTGCTGCCTCCCAATAACAGCCGTTCCGAATATATTAGGGTTAACCCCCATTTTCGGGCGATTTTTACATCTAATCCTGAAGAATACTGTGGCGTTTATAGCACCCAGGATGCTTTACTTGATCGCCTCATTACCATGAATATGCCGGAACCGGACGAGGCTACCCAACAGGAAATCCTCATCCAAAAAGTGGCAGTTACACCGGAAGAAGCCCAAACTATTGTAACATTAGTGCAGCAATTCCGAGAGGCTACCCATGCGATCGCCCCTAGTAAAATTCAGACGGTAGCCAGACAACAAACTAACGCCGATAAAGCCTCTGGGTTGCGACCTAGTTTGATGCTAGCCAGAATATGTCAAGAACATAATATCCCTATTGTTCCCATTGACCCCGATTTTCAAGAGGTTTGCCGTGATATCCTCTTATCGCGCGCTATTGGAGATATTGCTGAATTAGAAAGCCGACTTCATCAGATATTTGACCATTTATCAGGACTGGAAAATGACCAGATTATCGCTTTACCCCCTAGGGAAGAATTGACCACTTCATCAGTACCTAATAATCTTTCCGATACCGAACAGAAAATCTATACTTATATCAAAGACTCTGATGGGGCGCGAGTCTCCGAAATTGAGATAGCTTTGGGGTTAAACAGGGTGCAAACTACTGATGCTTTGCGCTCGCTGTTAAGAAAAAGTTATTTGACACAACAGGATAATCGCCTGTTTGTTGTTTATGAGGGTGATTAATGACATTACAATCACGTTCATCTAGTCCTCAGCGCGGAGTGCCGATGTCTACCTCCGGTTCATCCCTCGCGGATATCCTAGAGAGGGTTTTGGATAAAGGCATAGTTATTGCTGGGGATATTTCCGTCTCGGTCGGGTCTACGGAATTGTTAAGTATCCGCATTCGTTTATTAATTGCTTCCGTAGATAAGGCTAAGGAAATTGGGATTAATTGGTGGGAAAGTGACCCTTATCTTAGTAGCCAGGCGCAGCAATTATCACAGTCTAATGAACAATTGTTAGAGGAGGTTAAACGACTACAGGAAGAAGTGCGATCGCTTAAAGCCTTGACCTCCCAATCATCACAGCCAGTCACTCCCCCTAACTCCGAAAATGATGATTAATTTGAGCAAGGTAAAGCCGGAACCACTGGACTAAATCGCCGAAACTCCCCTAGATATTCTTCTAGGATAATCATTTGACTCAGGTTAATGCTATAATATATCCAGCGGCCCTCTTGTCGTCCTTTGATTAATCCCACTTCTTTGAGCGTTTTGAGATGAAAGGACAGTTTCGACTGGCTAACCTCTAAGGTTTCGCAGATTTCGCACACGCATAATTCCTGGTGGCGTAAGAGTTCTAGAATCTGAATCCGTAGGGGGTCAGATAGCGCGTGAAAGCTCAGGGAAATGTCTGTGTTGACCATTATTCGGAATCTTAACATATTCTCCACTTTAGCAAATTAATTGGGGGATTTCACACGCCTCACTTGTCCACAAAGTAGCCCAGCTAATATGTAAATTTTTGTAAAAAAACCCATCATTTGGGGGGTATAGGTTGACTTATCCCTTGACCATGGGTTAATATTTTACATAATGGGAATATGCATAATTTTTTTAGTGTTTTATACTCAATTATAAAACACTATATCCAATCTTATCACGGATTCGGGTTCTCGTCAACCCCTGGAAAGGCGGAAGGCGCACCAGTTTTTAAAAACATATCAGACAACCGGGGAAGGGAAAACTTGTGGGGTCTTACCGGACTTGATGAGATAGTGCTGCTAGGGGTTCCCCCCAACTCAAATCGCCCTATCCCTATGGCGGTTGATGAAGGTTAGACTCAGGGTAATCAGTAAGGTATCTCATACACTCTGCTGACCACCCACCTCGCGGGTTGCGCCTGATATCTGATCATATGCCCTAGGAGTAGCCCAGAGCAAGTATTGGGGGAATTCATGACTAAATATTTGTCAGATATTCAGAGGAAGATTATGTTAAAGAAATTACCAGTTTTGGGGTTAATGATAGTTCTAATTGCTGGATTAGTGTTTGGCGTTGGTACAGCAGGGGTTTTAGCGGATACTTCTTTACCACAACCTAATGATAATGGTGATTATATTGGCAATTCTAGTCACCTATATTGGCAGGTAGTTGACCCCGACCCCAATGGCTTAAATTGTCGCATGGGTTCTGAATCAATTAAAGAAGTATGGAACCCGGAAAAATCTGGTTTTCCTAACATTATCAATTTTCCGGTGGTTGAACGTTTACAGACTGATGAGGTATTTACTGGTAAGTTGAGTTATGGTGGGTTTATTGTCACTTTGGATTCTGATTTGAAACCGTGGATATATATTGAAGAAAAAGCTGACGGAACTCCCGCCAATTGTTTTGTTAGGGCTAATAATTTATTTGTTAAACCCATCGAAAAACCGACCATAGAAGAAACCATAGAAGAAACCATGGAAGAAGTCGAAGAAGTTATCGACAATGGATGATTGATAATTGTCTGATAGGGAATGATCACCTCATAATTACCAAATTCTGCCATTCCCTGTTACCTATTAGCCATTCTTAATCATTGAAGATTGCTATAATTATCGATTATCAATTATTCAAGATTAACTGTTCCCATGACAACAACTACCGTAGAAACTCAAACTTGGCTGTGGAAAGGATTTCCTATCTGTTATAGCGCCGCTGGAGACACAGGACCAGCGGTAGTATTAATTCATGGGTTTGGTGCAAGTTGGGGACACTGGCGCAAAAATATCCCTATTTTAGCTAATCAATGTCGGGTATTTGCGATCGACCTTTTAGGGTTTGGTGGGTCAGCTAAACCTTTACCCTGTAGTAGCCTATCTTATACCTTTGAAACTTGGGGTGATCAAGTGGCAGATTTTTGTCGGGAGGTGGTCGGAAGTCCGGCTTTTTTAGTGGGAAATTCTATTGGTTGTATTGTGGCTATGCAGGCGGCTGTCTCTCACCCAGAAATAGCGATCGCTGTAGGTTTATTAAATTGTTCTCTGCGACTATTACACGATCGCAAAAGGGCAGAAATACCCTGGTATCGGGGTATGGGTGCAGAATTAGCCCAAAAAGTGTTAGGTTTACGATGGGTTAGTCAGCTATTTTTTCGACAACTTGCTACTCCTAAAACTGTCCGTAATATCCTCCTACAGGCTTATCGGCGCAAAGAGGCTGTCACCGATGAATTAGTGACCATGCTTATCACCCCCGCCAATGACCCCAATGCTGTCGATGTTTTTGTGGCTTTTACTACTTATTCTCAAGGACCTTTACCAGAAGATTTACTCCCCATTCTTCCCTGTCCGGCGATAATTTTATGGGGGACAGAAGACCCATGGGAACCGATAAAACTTGGACAAGAATTAGCTAAATTTGACACAGTAAAACAGTTTATTCCTCTGGAGGGGGTTGGACATTGCCCCCAGGATGAAGCACCGGAGTTGGTTAACCCTATCCTGTTAAAATGGGTGTTAGATAGTTAACAGTTTATCTAACAGTTTATCCCCCCTATATCACTGACATGGGGGGATTTATTTCTAGGGATTATTAAACAGTTCCGGGACTCTTTGCTGGAGTTGTCTGTTTAACTCTGGGAGGCGATCGCACATTTCTAAATACCAGCGGTGACGCTGTTGGTAATGGTGACAAAGTAGCCGATTTTGTTTAACCCAATTATAGGCATTTTCGGCAATTTGGCGGCGTAAGGTATGGTTATTAATTAGGCGGTTGAGTTGGGTTTCAAATTCTCGGATCGTCCGATAAATTAACCCGGTTTTTTCCGGCTGAATAGATAATTCATAAACGGTAGGACTCGCGAGGACGGCTACCCCACTACCTGCACATTCTAGGAATTTTAAATCTGATTTCATGAGATTAACTGGTGTGGGGGTCAGGGGAAGTAAGGCGATATCGGAGTTTTGCAGAATTTCTAAATAGCGGTTATAATGGCAGAAAGGTTCAAAGGTTTTTTGGTCGGTGGCTAAGGCTTCAAAAAATTGGCGATCGTGAACTACTCGCACCAGGACTCGACCGGAATTGGCTGATAAAACTTTATTTAGAGATGCCATAATGGGTTCCCAGTCCTTCTCGCGGTTTAATGCACCAAAAAATAGACTGATTTTCTCGTTGTCATAATTATGGCGTGGGGGGGAAACTTCGGTTAGTTGGTTAGGAAAAACTGCTATATTAGGATTAAATTGTTGCAGAAATACTCCCAAAGGTTTAGTGGAGGTTTGGACACCGTGACAGCCTCGATAACTCAAATAATTATGATCTGCATATTCTCGGCGACGTAGGGGGTTATCATCAATTTCAGCAATGATTAAATAGTTTTCCTGTAGTAGTCTTTTCAGCACGGAAAGATGTTCTCCCGCTGACATGATGGTGCGCTGCCAGATGAAAATTTTGGCTTCCTGTGGTATAGTGGGTATAATTCGCGCTGATCTGACTGAAGAAAAGGTGCGGACTCCAGGAATAGTGGCACTAAAGCGATCGGGGTCTAAAACTCGAATCCGATCGCACCCAGTTGGTGCCATGATTGCCGTTTGGATTAATAGCCGTCTTGGGGGGTGACTCGACTTGATGCCCCGCACTAGATAGTTTTCCGCTACCGTTTGCGCTCTATACTCTTTCAGGTAGACAACAGTAGAGGGATTGGCTGATTTCTGTCTCTCTAAAAACTGGTTAAACTCCCAAGTGCGATCGCCTTTTGTCCGCACTTCATAGATATATAATCCCGCTTGGTTAAAATGCGATCGGATTTCCTGTAAACTTAAACCTACACCCGACAACTGTGGCTTATCCAACGGTAAACTAACTAGCCGCCGCCAATATTGACTGTTAGGAATATCAGCGATAAATTGACCGTTAGGTTTCAGCCAGCGACTGTAATCATTGACCAGTTTACCAAAATCCTGATCCGGAGAATTGACACAGCCATAAACCAAAACATCTATCCTCCCCATCGAATCACAAATTGTGCTTTTTGTCAAGTCCTGATGGGGAGAAATCTGCCAATATTGGCATTCTGGGTTATTCCGCAGATAGGCTGACTTCAGATCTGGGTTAGGGCGATCGCTAATTTCAACAATGACACGGGCATCTATAGGTAACACCCTCAACAATTCCGAATTCAATGTCTTCACCCAATGATTGTTTAAACTATAATCCTGTTGGCTATAGTGCGCCCAAATATTCGCAATTAGACACACTTTCCCACCATTTTACCATGATCTCCCCCTTGTCAAAACCCATTGACAGGGAGTAGAGTATCGTCTGTGATTAATACAATCGGTAAATTATGCAGTGTAAAATTTGTGACTCCGCTACGATACCCTTCGGTAAAACCATAGTTTTGAACAGATATAATGTTAACTATTTTCAATGTCAGAATTGCGGATTTGTGCAAACCGAAAATCCCTACTGGTTGCCAGAAGCCTATAAGCACCCCATTGCTAACAGCGACGATGGTTTAGTTTTCCGTAATCTCATGTTAGCGCAACTAACCAGCCAAATCATCACCAAATTTTTTAATCCCGATAATCAATTTCTCGACTATGGTGGCGGTTATGGTTTATTAGTCCGCCTCATGCGAGATATCCGCTTTAAATTTGACTGGTATGATAGCTTCTGTCCCAATTTTTTAGCCACCGGGTTAGAAGCCAATTTAAACCCAGACAACCCCTATGAACTCATCACCGCCTTTGAAGTATTTGAACATTTCGCTAACCCCCTAGATGAAATCAACAAGATCCTGAAATTATCTAAAAATATTCTCTTCTCAACCGAACTTATCCCCCCCCATAATCCCCACCCTGGTCAGTGGTGGTATTATGCACCCCAGGAAGGACAGCATATAGCTATTTACACACCCCAATCATTACAAATAATCGCCCAAAACTTCGGCTTGAATATTTACTCTAACGGTTCATCCTTGCACTTATTAACCGAGAAGGCTATCCCACCAGAAGAGTTTACCGAAATCGCTCAATATAACGCCGCTGAGTTACGAAGATTATTGTGGTTTTCCCGTAGTTATAGCCAAACTTTAGCCAATTTAGAAACAGTCGCACCTTCCCAAAAACCGGAAGTTATAACTCCCGAATTAGGTGTTAATGTCGCTGGCTTTGTTAATGGAGAATTTGGCATTGGTGAAGGAGTACGCGCCACCTTGAGGGCTATGGAAGCGGTTAACTTAAATGTGGCAATTAATAACTTTACCGGGAGTCCTCACCGGAAACAAGATCATAGCTTTGACAATTTTACTTCCGCACATCCTTATCCCATAAACTTAATTCAAATTAATGCTAATGATGTGTTGAGATTTGCTCAACTTGTCGGTGCTGACTATTTTAAAAATCGATATAATATCGGTTTCTGGGCGTGGGAATTACCAGAGTTTCCCCCAGAGTGGGTTAAGGCATTTTCTCTATTTCACGAAATCTGGACTTATAGTGATTATTGTGTCTCTGCTATTCGGCGGGTGTCGCCAATTCCCGTAATTAAAATGATGCCTACCGTGTCACTGCCAGAGGTAAATTTAAGTCGGGAAAATTTATCAATTCCCCCCGACAAGTTTATCTTTTTATTTATGTTTGATTTCTATAGCCGCATAGCACGCAAAAATCCCTTGGCAGTAGTAGAAGCCTTTAAAACCGCTTTCGGAAATCATCCTACTAATGTGGTGTTAATCTTAAAGTGTTCTAACTCTGATCGTTTCCCCAAAGAAAGAAATCACCTTTTTCAAGCGATCGCTAATTGTCCAGCCATTCAAATTATTGATGGCTATTTATCACGGGAACAAATTAATGGTTTAGTTTATAACTGTGATTGTTATATTTCCCTACATCGTTCCGAGGGTTTTGGTTTAACCATGGCGGAAGCTATGTTTTATGGTAAACCCGTCATAGCTACTGGCTATTCTTCCAATACGGAATTTATGAATTTAGCCAATAGTTTTTTGGTCAAATATCGGCGAGTTTTAATTGACCAAACAGACGGACCCTATCGACCGGGGAATGTGTGGGCTGCCCCCAATATTAAACAGGCAGCTGAGTTAATGCAATATGTGGTTAACTACCCAGAAGCTGCTCATCAAATTGGTCAGCAAGCAGCTACCGATATCAGAACCCAATTAAGTCCTCAAACTATCGGCGATCGCATTTTGTCTCGCCTGCAAATTATTCAAAATGCTACCCAAAACTTTACTGATATACGTTCAGTTCCCACTATGGAATTGTCACCGGAAACGACAACTCCTCCCTTGGTCAGTATTTGCATTCCCACCTACAACGGCGAAACCTTTATTAGAGAAGCAATTCTCAGCGCCTTAAACCAGACCTATAGTAATTGTGAAATCATCCTAGCCGATGATGGTTCCATAGATGATACTATAGCGATCGCCAAATCTTTGCAAGTCTCATCACCTATCCCTTTTCGTATCCTCACCCATATTAACTATGGTTTAGTTGATAACCTCAATTTCTGTATTTCCCAAGCTCAAGGAAAATATGTTAAATTCCTATTCCAAGATGATACCCTTGAACCCAACTGTATAGAACAACTCGTGGCTATGGCTGAAGCCAACCCAGAAATTGGTTTAGTTTTCTCCCGCCGCCATATTATCCTTGATGATAATTCCCAGACTCATCCCCAATGTCAAGCCGCCTACAAAGGAACCCAAAACCTGCATCAAGACTGGTCAAACTTAAAAACCATTCAACCCGGTTCCCAATTATTATCAGACCCTAAATGCTTCCGAGGTCGGTTAAATAAAATCGGCGAACCGACAACTGTTTTAATTCGGCGTAATGTCTTTGCTCAATTAGGAGGCTTTGACCCCGACCTACATCAATTATTAGATGCAGATATGTGGTTTAGAATTATGGCAGATTATCAAATAGCCTTTGTTGATAAAGCCTTATCTACCCTGCGAATTCATCGCCAACAACAAACTCAACTCAATATTATCGCTGGTGAGAATATCCGAGACTATAGCCGACTATATCGGAAAATGATTATTGACCCTGACTATCGGTTTTTGGGGTTAAATATCAAAGAATATATCTTTTATCAACTGTTGTCTAAGTCTCCCCAAGATTATCTAAACTTAGCCGAAGAATTGGTTAATCAATATCGTCATAACCCCCATCATCAACCTACCCAGCAACACCTTCGACTCCTGCGAAAACTGACGGCTATGCTCTGGCTTAAATCTGAGGCTGCTTCCTTGCAAAAATTATCTGATGGTGTTCAAGGAAAAGTGCATAAAATTATCCTTAATAGTGGTATCCGTGAGTTGACATTGACCCCCAGCGAATCTGAGTTTGTCGAATCATTAAAAATCCGGGTTTCTCAGGGGTTTTCTGTTCAAAATGGTTGTCAATCTTGGTTGGCTGCTATGCTATATAAGCCGGCTTATCAATTGGGGATAAATTATCATAATGCGGTGATTCCTAATTATTTATTTGAGGATTTTCTGAAATTCATTTTCTCCCCTAGTGACCACTTTGATGATGAAAAAGATAGGGGTGATTATGTAAATTTTACTCGCGGAGTCTGGAAATACTTAAAACGCCATATTGACGAATCACCTTCCCAAGTCAGTCTCTGGGTTTATGTGGCTAAAATTGCTTTAGAATTATGGGATGAACGACCTTTGATGAACCTTAATCAAGATATCAGTGAAATATTGAGCGATCGCCACGCGGTTTGGGTTTTTTATGGTCGCCACCACACTCCCTAATTTTGACCGCCAATTATCCCGTAAGTCTGCTTTACAACGCCTTAAATTAATCGCCAATTCCCGGTTAATTGTGATTAGTTCAATTCCCGAAAAGCGCCTTTTATCCTATTGTCAGAAAACTTTATTTTTTAGGGACTTGACATTATCATTAAATTTTGTACAATATAGGAAGGTAAAATGGTCGTGTTTTATGCAAATTTCCGCTAATAGCCCATATCACTGAGACTTGGAGGGAGTTAACCCGAAACACGAATCACTAGCAAAGCCAGATATATAAGGAGTTTCCAGGTATGCTATGGTTACCTAGTGCTGGGTCGGTCAGCCAGTGTCCCCCGCCTAGCCACTGCGCCAATTATGGCTGGCGCGTCACGAGTTTTGGGGTTAATGGCCATAACGGGGTATGGACTTACCACCCTGACTAAGTGTAAGCTGTATCACAAAACACAGAATTTGTCAATAGCAAAAATAAAAAAATGTTGAAATGTTGTGGAGTCAATTAATGTTCCTGACGCGATCGCTACAGATTGGGAATGGTATATAAGGGAGAGTGTGAATATAGTCTGATGATGCAACATATAGAATATATTAGGCAATAATTTAGGGAAGCCAGTGGTATGGCAGGCGGAACCGAAACTTGTTTTGCTTCGTCAGGACAGGAGCGGCAAAAGGTCTGTTATCATCGGTGCATAATATGAAAAACTTGCGTAAACACAATCATTGCCCTAGGGTAGTGAAGCGATAAAGGCTCAGGGGGAAGCCCCAGTCAGTGGGAGAGAGCAATGACCGGAGTGTACAAAGTCGGAGAGACTATTATTAAGGCAGAGGAGATCCCCTCGCGACTAAAGCACTATCAGATGATGGTGCAATTTGTGCGGGAGGTAATTTTAGACGAAGCGATCGCCGACATTACCTGTACAGAAGAGGAAGCAGCGGCGGCGCTGGAAAAATTTGCAGCCCAACACCAACTGACCTCTCCAGAAGCTCAAAAAGCCTGGTTAAACTTAAATAAACTAACCTTAGAGGAAGCTCAGGCGATCGCCGAGCGTCCGATTAAAATAGAAAAATTCAAGCGTGAACGGTGGACTAACAAAGTAGAAAGCCACTTTATCACCAGGAAAAGTAGCTTAGATCATGTAGTGTATTCTTTAATCAGGACCAAAAATCCCGGACTAGCCCACGAATTGTATTTTCGCATATCCGAAGGAGAGCAAGAATTTTCCGAAGCGGCACGGGAATACTCAGAGGGGCCAGAATCCCGCACCGGTGGAATCATGGGGCCAGTATCCTTGGCTCAACCCCACCCGGCAATTAGTAAACTGTTAGCAGTAAGTCAACCGGGACAACTGTGGCCCCCGCGTCCCTTATCAGAATGGATGGTAATTATTAGACTAGAAAAATTTATCCCAGCCCAACTCGATGAGTCCATGCGCCGTCATTTAATTGACGAACTATTTGAGACTTGGCTCCGAGAGGAAATAGCCAAAGTTGGCTGTCTTGAACCCCTGCATACTGAGGTGTCTTCCGTATCATGACCACATCTGCCGTTTCCAACCTACAGATCCAGGAATTTCTGCTGGAAATTAGCCCCTTCGATCGCCTTAGCGAAAAGGGGCTACGGGACATATTGCCACAATGTCAGTTATTAAGCTACCGGACAGGACAACCAATTTTTGAGCGAGACAAACTCCCCACCCAGGTAGCAGTAATTTACCAGGGACAAGCTCGACTGTTAGCATACGACTCCAGAAGCCAACGCCATACCAGCTTACAACTACTAGGAGCCAAAGAAATCCTGGGATGGGCTGGTTTGCTAAGGGGAGTTCCCTGCGAAACAGTGATCGCTTCGACAGAGATGATTTGTATAAGCATCCCGGCGGCGGTCTTTATGAAACTAATGGAGAAAGAACCCCAGTTTGCGGAGGCATTTCGGGACCATGCAGCCATATCAGAAGTATTTGAATTACTGAGCCAAAACCTGCAACAGGTGGCGAACTCCGGCGGTAACATCAAAGAAATGACCAAAGAATATTGGCCAGATGCGATCGTCGTTAACCTGCTAAACGGTCAAACCAAAGGCTCTGATCTAAAATTCAGACTAGATGCCAATCGTCTCTGGTTAGTCAGTAGCGGAGTGGTGGGAGATTACTCCGTCGGAAATGGCATCAATTTAGAAACCTTGGGTAAAAGCCTGAAAGTCGAAGGACCGAGGGGAGCGCGACTGGTAGGTTTGCGAACAGCACCGACGCGGACGGAAGTAGTATCAGAAGAAGACACCTCAAAAGACGGGTTAAAAGCATTATTACCCAATGTTATCCCCGCGCCAGAAACCCCGCCAGAGCCAGAACTAGACTCGTCCCAACAAATTCAAAGATTCCCCCTAGTGCGGGGACGGGGTACTGTTGACGCTCCCTTAGCTTGCTTCAATATGTTGAGTAAGCATTTTCGGGTAAATTTCCGCAAAGAACTAATTAGGCGCATCATTGAAGGTCAGCTAGAAACGGCGGGTTCTCTAACCCTGCAAGCCTGTGGTGCGATCGCTCAAATGATGGGAATTACCGCCCAGTTAGTGCAAGTCCCCTCCAAAGCCTTATGCCGACTGAAGGCTCCCGCGATGATCCCGTGGCGCAATAGCTTTGCGATCATTTATAGCATCAGTGAAAAACAACTGATCATGGCATCCCCAGAAGAAGGGGTAGTAAAGATGCGCCCTGGCCAGTTTGTGGAAGTTTACGGAGAAGCCTGTCAAGTTCTCCTACTCCAAGAAACCAAAGGCGACCAGCAGGAACAGTTCAGCTTCTGGTGGTTTGTTCCAGCCATTATGGAACACCGGGGAGTATTTGTAGAAGTCCTGCTCTCCTCCTTCTTTGTGCAACTCTTCGGCTTGGTGAACCCCCTGCTGACCATGATCATCATCGATAAGGTGATGGGACAGCGCAACATTGACGCTCTCAATATTTTGGCATTTTTGATGTTGGGGGTAGCTCTATTTGAAGCCTTGCTGTCTGCGCTGCGAACATATCTGTTTGTTGACACCACCAACCGACTCGATGTTAAACTCAGTTCCGAAGTAATTGACCACCTATTACGCCTACCTCTCAACTATTTCGATAACCGCAAGGTGGGAGACTTGATGGCACGGGTGGGGGAACTCAGTAATATCCGTAACTTCCTCACAGGTACAGCCTTAACGGTAGTGTTGGACGCGGTGTTCTCCGTGGTTTATGTGGCGGTCATGTTCTATCTGAATGTGACTATGGCTCTAGTGGCTTTAGCACCCCTACCCCTGTTTGCTCTGATTATTATCATCAACTCCCCCATTATCCAAAGACTACTCAGGAGAAAAGCTGAGTTGTACGGTCACTCCCAAGCCTATCTGGTGGAGGTGCTTAACGGTATGCAAACCGTGAAGGCTCAAAATATTGAGTTGACCTCCCGCTGGGAATGGCAGGGACGCTATGCCCGTTATATGAGCTCTAGTTTCAAAACTATTCTCACCCAGACGGCTGCTAACTCCATTAGTGGGTTTTTGAATAAACTTTCAGCCTTGGCTCTGTTGTGGGTAGGGGCCTATTTGGTGATTAATAATGAACTGACTATCGGGGGATTGATTGCCTTCCGAATTATTGCTGGAAACGTGACCGGATCTCTGTTGCGCTTTGTCAGTGTGTGGCAAAGTTTCCAAGAGGTGGGAATGTCTGTAGAACGTCTGCGAGATGTCTTAGATACGGCTCCTGAAGCTGACGAAGCCGATCGCAATAATATCCCCATGCCGGAAATTGATGGCTCTGTTATCTTTGAAGAGGTATCTTTCCGTTTTGGACCCAGTGGCCCTTTGCAATTGGCAAATATTAATTTAGAATTCCCGGCCGGCTCCTTTGTGGCAATTGTGGGGTTGAGTGGTTCCGGTAAAAGTACGTTGATGAAACTCCTCGAACGTCTCTATCCACCTATGTCGGGCCGGATTAAAATTGATAATTACGATATCAATAAGGTGGAACTATATTCCCTCCGTCGTCAAATTGGGGTGGTGCTTCAGGATACTTTGCTATTTAGTGGGACAGTACAGGAAAATATCGCCCTCACTAACCCAGAAGCTAGTACCGATGAAATTATCCGAGCAGCTAAGGTGGCTGATGCCCATGAGTTTATTATGGGTTTACCTAATGGGTACAATACGGTGGTGGGTGAGCGTGGTTCCGGTCTCTCTGGTGGACAGCGACAACGGATTGCGATCGCCCGCACGGTTCTACAAAAGCCAAGGCTATTGATTCTTGATGAGGCAACTAGCGCCCTCGATTATCAGTCAGAACGCTTAGTTAGTCAAAATCTCAGTCAAGAATTTCATGATCGCACCGTGTTCTTTATTACCCACCGCCTCAGCGCTATCAAAAATGCGGATGCTATCATTATGATGGATCAAGGCTCCATTGTAGAACAAGGAACCCATGATGAGTTAATGGCTATCAAAGGACGTTACTATTGCCTGTATCAACAACAAGAGGCACAACAGTAAGGCGGTCAACGTCATTGGTGGTAGAGGAGTCGAGTTTTTAAGCATTTTCTATTGGTATTGAACAACAGATAACAGGACTTATGAAATCAGCATCTATTTCTGAACAACCGGTCATCCTAGAAAAACCTGGCCTCCTCTCCCACTTGTTTCTGTGGATGATTATGCTAGTAAGCACCACATCGGTCATTTGGGCTTATTTTGCTAATATTGAGCAAACGGTTCCAGCTATGGGACAATTGGCCCTGACATCGGGAGCTAGGGAAATTCAAGCCCCAACTACTGGCGCGGTGGTCCGCTTGCACGTGGAAAATGGCGATCGGGTCGAAAGAAATCAGCCTATACTTACTTTTAGCCCCACTAATCCTAGCGCTGATCTGCGCGCGGTTGAAACTTTGCGAGCTACCCTAGAAAAGGAAAACGAGTTCTATGAGAGCATTGTTAATAATCAAATTACTACTAACTTACCCCCACAGTTAGCAGATTTGATCAGAGACAGAGAAGCTCGCAGTCAAGAAAATCAAACTCTACAATCCTTGGTGGACGAACTTTACCATGGCCGAGGAACTGCTATGAGTTTTAGCCCGGCTATGGCTGGTTTAGTGGCTAACTATCGCGCTGAATATCAATCAAGAGTTGCTACCGGCCAACTGAAAATTATAGAACTGGAAAGACAGCTTCAGCAAAATCGAGATTCTTTGCGTGCTGCCACCGAAAAGCTCGAATATACACAAAATCAATTGACTTATTCGGAACAGCAGTTGAACTTGGCTGGCAATCAGTTATCTAAGTCGGAGGAACTCCTGAGTGTTAATGAGTCGATTTTAGCTCAGATTTCTCCGTTGGTTGAGCAAGGGGCTATGTCTGACCTGCAACGCAAACAGCGGGAACAGGAAATACTCAGAAGTCAAAATGAAGTCATCGGACAACAAGATAGAATTGAACAGCGCCAAGGTGAAATTAACCAGCGCCGTCGGGAGATTCAAGAGCAACGGGCAGAAATTCAACGCCTGGAAAATGAAGAACAGCGCACTCTGGCTTCCATCTCCCGCGCTCAGGAAGAGTTGCAAAATACTAAGGATTCCTGGGCTAGAGATATCTACAATCGTATTCAAGAAAATCATAAACAAATTGCCAGCTCTGATTCTCAACTCAGCCGCTCACGATTGGAGAATGAAAAAAGAATCTCTGACATTAAGTCTCAAATTGAAAAGTTGCAGGAACAGAGAAATACTCAGGTTTTGAGAGCACCTGCTTCGGGGATTATCTTTGAATTGGAGCCTTCGACTAAATCTAATGCTGCTTTGGATATGAATCAGGATGAGATTTGCTCCTATGTCATCAATTCCATTCTCCGGCCTGGCGATCCTATGCCTTCCCGTTGTGATGAAGCCTATTTTGAGGCTCAACAAACTCAACCTCTGGTCACGATTTTAGATGATGATGAAGGCTTAAAAGCAGAGGTTCATATCAATAACAGTGATATGGCACTGGTGTTAAATGCTCTGAGGATGAAACGGGAGTTGTTGACTCCTTTTGATGGTAAGGAAGTGGCAGGAGAGGTGATTGAGTGTCAGGTGGAAAAAGACTGCATCTGTCCTACTTCGGCGGCGGCACGAGAGGAAATTGGCATTGCTGATGAGCAGTGTATTGGGGTGGAAGTTAATATTGATGCCTTCCCTTCTAATGAGTTTGGCACGGTTCCGGGTGAGTTGATATGGATTAGCCAAAATGCTATTCCTCCAGAAGAAGGTCGCCCATTCTTTTCCTTTAGGGCAAATATTAAGTTGGAAAGACAATATTTTATGCTCAATGAAGATATACCAGGACAGGAAATTCAGATTAAATTGCAGTCTGGTATGGCAGTCAATACTAAGGTTAATATCGGTAAGCGCACGGTTCTGCGAATGCTGTTTAGCCGACTCACAGGTAAGTTTGAAAGTATCACTGACTTGAGATAAGCCTAATTGACTTTAAATGTTTGATACCCCTCGGCGATCGCTACTTGAATTTCATCCTGGATTGTGGATTTGTTATCTCCTTCCTGTACTATGTGCGATCGCTTTTGTGGGGTACTTTGCTGTTGATGTGCCTTCCTTTGACCAGTGGGTTTTACCCGGTTTATTTGAAAAGACCGCTACCGGGAACTTAACCTTTGCTGATTTGTTTGCTCTCCATAACACCCATAGAATTCTCTTTCCTAGACTGATTTTTATCGGTCTGGGTTTCCTCTCCCAATGGAATATTAAAGCCGAATTATATTTTAGTCTGGGTCTGGCAATTATCTCGTTTTTGGGGTTATATAAATTATCAGTTTTGGCGAATGGGGTAACTCATATTTATCTCTTTCATCTGGCTAATTTGCTCACCTGTATCCTGTTTTTTTCACTCAATCAAGAATGGCTTTGGGGGTTTCAAATCCCCATTTTTTTGATTAATTTTTGCCTGATTTTCGCGGTGTTAATCTTCATGCCAAGTCCCTTAAATCATCACTATAAGTTCTTGATAGCTGCTGGTTTATGTGCGATCGCTAGTTTTTCCTCCGCCCAAGGTTTGGTGTCCTGGTTGGCGGTTATCCCTTCCCTAATTTCTCTACCAGGAAATGCTACACAGCAAAGAAAGCGATCGCTTATTTGGTTACTCCTCTTTTTGCTATCCTGTGGATTATATGCCATTGGTTATCAACGGGAACCATTATCTATTACCCTCTCCGGTTGGGAGCGAGTTTATACCTTTATTCATTTCTGGTTAAATGTTCTGGCTGCACCCATAGTTCAATCTCCCCAAATCTCCTGGTTATTGGGGTTGGTAATTCTGATATTTTTCCTGTATTTACTATACTATCATAGCGGAAAATACTGGAAATTTCAAACTTTTTTAGATGCTAGTCCCTGGATTTCTTTGGGAATATTTTCCCTATTAACATCTCTATTAATGAGCTGGGGAAGAGTTGATTTGGGCGCTAACTACCCGCTAACAGCCGTTCGCTATACTAGCCATAGCACATTATTACTAATTGCCATAGTTTATCTCAGTATTCAGTGGATTTCTGAGAAATATCCTAGTTTTAACTTGCCTATTCCTACTTTAATTTATAGCTTTATTTGTGGGGTTTTATGCTGTTTAGTTTGGGTGAGTTCAGGAAATGCGATCGCCAGAGTTCAGACCAATTTATTTTATAGCCAAACCGCGCAAACTTGTCTATATTTATTTCCCTATTTGGACTCACAATCAACCTTTTTTCAAAACTCCCCTCAACGTTGTTTGCTCCCCCTCAGTAGATCGACTTGGTGGATTCAAGAAGGTGTCGAATCTCTCCAAAATATCGGCTTTAGAAATTTCGCTGACCCACTTAAATTCACCGATAATCCTGAGTTAAACTATGGTTATATTGACTTTCCAATAAATACTAATTCCCCCCAAGTCATTCAATCATCAGAATCCTTAACTCTCAGAGGTTGGGCAATTTTACCAGACCGAGACCAACAACCACAATTAGTATTTTTATCTAAAGACGACCAACAGCTATTTTTTGCTAGTGCTTATGTGAACTTATACAGTCCTGACTTAGCCGATATTCTCCAAAGCGATCGCTACCAACAATCAAGATGGACAACCACCCTCCCCCCCGAATCTCTACCACCCGGAGAAACCCAAATCAAGGCTTGGGTTTATGACCCAGATAAACATCAATTTTTCCGCCTCAATGGAAAGGTAATTGTGCAAATTACTCAACTTTGATGATTTTATATCCCCCCATATAGTAAACTAGATATTGATGCCATTTTGCGGAACTGTCAAATGAACGTTATTCCCACGAAAATTCCTGATGTTTTCCTGGTAGAACCCAAAGTTTTTGGAGACGATCGCGGTTTTTTCTTTGAAAGTTTTAACCAGAAAGTATTTACCGAAAAAACAGGTGTGACCACAGACTTTGTACAAGACAATCATTCTCGGTCTAGTCAAGGAGTGTTGCGGGGTCTCCATTATCAAATTCAACAAACCCAAGGTAAACTACTTAGGGTAGTCCTCGGAGAAGTTTTTGATGTAGCAGTAGATATTCGGAAAAGTTCCCCAACTTTTGGTCAGTGGGTAGGCTATTATCTGAGTGCTGAAAATAAGCAACAATTGTGGATTCCTCCCGGATTTGCTCATGGTTTTTTAGTAACTTCTCCTGTAGCTGAGGTTCTCTATAAAACCACTGATTATTATGCACCACAGTATGAGCGATCGCTTCTCTGGAATGACCCAGATATCGCCATTGAATGGCCCCTAGAATCCCTAGAACCTAAGTTATCTGAAAAAGATAAAAATGGCAACACTTTGACCAATGCAGAGCTTTTTGAATAATGCGTATTTTACTAACCGGAAAAAACGGACAATTAGGCTCAGAATTACAACCTTTACTCACTCCCCTGGGTGAGGTTTTCGCCGTCGGACGAGATACCCTAGATTTAGCTAAACCTGATGCTATCTCATCATTAATGGCAGAGATTCAACCCCATATAGTCGTTAATGCCGCCGCCTATACAGCCGTTGATAAAGCCGAAACAGAAACCGATTTAGCCACCGCTATTAATGGCATAGCACCCGGTATTTTAGCCGCCGAAAGCCAGCGGATTAATGCTAAATTAATTCACGTCTCCACCGATTATGTCTTTGATGGAACCCAAAGTCATCCCTATGTCGAAACCGACCCCACTAACCCATTAGGACAGTATGGTGCATCAAAATTAGCCGGAGAACAAGCCATTTTAGCTACTGATGCGAATTATGCCATTATTCGCACCGCCTGGGTTTATGGCGCAGGAGGAACCGGAAACTTTGTCAAAACTATGCTGCGTTTAGGTGGGGAACGAGAAGAGTTGAAAGTCGTCATGGATCAGGTGGGGACTCCCACTTGGACAGGAGATTTAGCTACCGCAATTGTCCGGTTAATTCCCCAATTAAATTCAGAAACATCTGGTATCTATCATTATACTAATAGTGGTGTTACCAGTTGGTATGATTTTGCGATCGCTATTTTTGAGGAAGCTAAATTATTGGGTTTACCTCTGAAAATTCAACAGGTTATTCCCATTACAACCGCTGAATATCCTACTCCCGCGCGTCGTCCGGCTTATTCGGTTTTGAATGGTAAAAAGTTAGCCACCCTCCTGGGAAATCATCCTCCTCAGTGGCGGTCTGGACTCCGAACTATGCTCACAACCCTAGTTAACCAAGGCTAAAACATCACTAAAACAGGCTTCTAGCCTGTTAAAAACTTTTCTAAAACAGTCCTAATTAGGTGAATTTTCATGAAAGCATTAATTCTTTCTGGTGGTAAAGGAACTCGACTAAGACCCCTCACTTATACTGGTGCAAAACAACTCGTTCCCGTCGCTAATAAACCTATTTTATGGTACGGAATTGAAGGAATTGTCGCGGCGGGAATTACCGATATTGGCATTATTATTAGTCCTGAAACTGGCGAAGAAGTTAAAAGTTTGACAGGTAAAGGCGATCGATTTGGCGCAAAAATTACTTATATTTTGCAAGATACCCCTGCTGGTCTCGCTCATGCCGTAAAAATTGCCCAGCCTTTTTTGGGTAATTCTCCCTTTATTATGTACTTGGGAGATAACCTGATTCAAAATCCCCTATCTCCCTTTTTGGAACAGTTTAAACAAAAGCAGCTTGATGGTTTGATTTTGCTGCGACCCGTCGAAAATCCCACCTCTTTCGGTGTCGCCGTTGTCGGTGATAATGGTCGGGTATTACAGTTGGTAGAAAAACCCCAAAATCCTCCCTCAAATTTAGCCTTGGTCGGGGTTTATTTCTTTGATAATACTATTCATGAGGCTATAGCTAATATTCAGCCTTCCGCTAGGGGAGAGTTGGAAATTACTGATGCTATTCAACAACTAATCAACACTGATAAGCAAGTCGATGCTTGTACCCTCGAAGGTTGGTGGTTAGATACGGGTAAAAAAGATGATTTACTCAGTGCTAATCAGATTATTTTGGATGAACGTTCTACCTATAATGTTGAAGGAGATGTTGACCCCCAAAGTCAGATTATTGGACGGGTTAAAATTGGTCGGGGAACTAAGTTGATTAACTGTACTATTAGGGGTCCCGTCATAATTGGCGAAAATTGTCACCTGGAAAATAGTTTTATTGGTCCTTATACCAGTATTGCTGATGCTGTCAATTTGATTGATGCTGAAATTGAGCATAGTGTGATTTTATCCGAGGCGAAAATTATTAATATTAATCACCGCATTGTTGATACTCTAATTGGTCGCCGCGCTCAATTGACTACCGCACCACAAAGACCCAAGGCTTTACGGTTTATGTTGGGGGATGATTCTCAGGTGGAATTGACTTGATGGGATTTTCCTAATCTGTTCATCTCTTCCCTTCTCTCTGTAGGAGCAATTTCCCCATTGTTCCTACCATCTTTTTTTCATCCTTACTATTGACAAATTATCCGACTTGACTTACTATATAAGAATGGGAATATGTGCCGACATATATATGCTGTTTTCAACTTACTTAATTATGGCTACCCTGGGGTTATTTCTATAAACCCAAATTATGATTATATCTAAAACCAGCTTTTGTGATTTATTGGATAGTTGTTAATTATCACTCTACTGATTTGATTGAGACACTCATTCAATCTATCGCTAATAGTTCAAGTCTTGACCATCAGATTATTATTGTCAACAACTCCCCCCAAGATAAAAGCATCTGGAAACTACACACCAAACAAGTCATTATTTTAGATGCTTCCCACAATTTAGGATTTGGTCGCGCCTGTAATTTGGGGTTACAGTGGGTTTATCAGCGAGACAACAATGCTTGGGTGTGGCTAGTTAATCCTGATGTTGTCATTCCAGAAGATACCCCTAACCAAATTTTAGCGGTCTTGAGGAAAAATCCCCAATTCTCAATTTTGGGAACATTAGTTTATCAACCTGATGGACGGGTTTGGTTTGGGGGAGGAGAATTTATACAGGAAACTGGCTTGATTGTCCAGCAACAGCATCTCCCCGCATCGGTCTCTGATTGTATCCCCACTACCTGGGTTACCGCTTGTAGCTTGTTAATGAATCTCAAAAAATTCGGAAACTGTCCTCAGTTTGATGAAGATTATTTTTTATATTACGAAGATTTTGACCTGTGTTTGCGTTATAGTAAACTCGGACATCAAATTGGGATGACTCCCCACATTGGGGTAATTCACCATCCCTCATCGATTACTGGGAGAAATCCTCATCTGAAACTCAAACATAGTATCTATAGCTATCTGCTGAGTTTAGAAAAACACGCTAAAAGTTCGGCTTGCTGGTATCGAATACTACGGATTACTGTGGTTTCCCTAATCACTTTTCCCCGTTATTATCAGGCTAGTTTAGCTAAATTAATGGGAGTTGTAGACTATGTAAAATATAGGTTTTTGAGATAAAATAATTTGCAGTAAATAGTGGTTAGTTATTATGGATATCAAAAAGTGTAAACAGCCCGGAGATAATCACAGCTATCATCAGCTACAGTCGGAATTATTTGGCTTCACTTTTGCACCTCCTCAATATTCGAGAGATCGGATTTTGATGGCTAATAATATGAGTCTCTATTATGACCCATTAAACCCCACCTGGTGCGAATATCCCGATTGGTTTGCGGTAGTTGGTTTATCTGAGTCTCTAGTTGATTTACCTCGGAAACAAGGCTATTATACCTGGCAGGAAGGACGACGACCAGCAATGGTTATGGAGTTTCTCCCTAGCCAAGATGAATCAGCCAAACAACCATCATCACCTCAACAACCTACAGCTTGGGAGGTTTATGAGCAAATTCTGGGGATTCCTTTCTATGTGATTTTTGACTATACTACCAATAGTTTACAGTTGTTTAAGCTGTTAGGCGATCGCTATCAGAAACAGGAGTTAAACAACAATCAGTTTTGGTTTCCTGGATTAGATTTGGGTCTCGGCTTGTGGTCTGGAGAATACCAAGGCTTAAAGCGCTTTTGGCTGCGTTGGTATGATAGCCGTGGTCATTGGATTCCTCTCCCAGAAGAGTTACCGTCAGACACATCAGCATCGGTTTCTGTAGAGGATAGCCAACCCTCTCAGACACCATCTAAACTCGGTCAGCATTTACAACAATTGGGAATCGTTACCCACAAGATTTAACTTAACTCCAGAGGCTAAAAATGGCTTAGGTCTCACTTATAGCCTAAAATTCTCAAAAAAACAGCCACGATACCATGTGTATGATATTTTTTCACAAAAACTGGTTTTTGTCAAGCATACAGCCACAAATGGCTAGGTTGTTGATAGAAATTATGACAATTTAATGGACTTCATCGAATCCATATAAAATATTCATTTAACCTCAGATATATCTGGTTATGAAGTGCGATCGCTTTTGACTAAATACCCATAATTACCTATTGACAAACTCCCTTTATTGACCTATTATAAGAGAATGGGAAATAGTGGCAGGAAAAATTTATGTCCACATCCAAAGTAAAAGTTATCGGCTCTTGATGGAATATTGACATAAATGAATATATCCTCAAGGAGTAAGTTATGGAATATGGGGATATTAAGCCAGGCGATAATTACTATTTATAGAGATTTATTGAGGAGATGATAATTGAAGGGTAAGTTAGCAATTAATCTATCAGTTTTAATACCGAAAGCCACAGGTATATCAGTATATGCTTCTAATCTTATACCCTGGTTGAAACCCCTAGAGCCTTTATTGCTAACTGCTGATGATATAGGTGGTTATGAATGCCAGAAAATTCCGAATAATATGACACCTGACCATGGTACAAAGGGACATTTGAGGCGATTAATTTGGACTCAATTTAAGTTACCATTAATCTATAAAAAATCAGGCGCTACGTTGTTATTTTCACCCCTACCAGAAGCGCCTTTATATACAGGTTGTAGGTCAATAGTAATGGCTCATGATTTAATTCCGCTAAAATTTCCGAAGCGAGGGTCGCGATTAACAGCTTATTTTAAATCCTATGTTCCGGCGGTGCTAAAACAAGCGGAACATATTGTTTGCAATTCGGAAGCGACGGGGAATAGTTTAGTGGAGATGTTAGGAATTAGTGCCAGGAAAATCACTCCAATTTTATTAGGGTACGATCGCCAGAGGTTTCAATTTTTAGATTTACCGACGCAAAACTACTTTTTGTATATTGGTCGCCATGATCATTATAAAAATCTACCGAGGCTAATTACAGCATTTTCCGAATTACCGAAAGATTATGAACTGTGGTTAGCGGGGCCGAGTGACAGCACCTATACACCCCTATTAAAACAACAGGTAAAAGAATTGGGACTAAGGGAACAGGTAAAATTTTTAGACTATGTGGCAGCGGGGGAATTACCGTCAATAATTAATCAGGCGATCGCCTTAGTTTTCCCAAGTTTATGGGAAGGTTTCGGGTTTCCGGTGTTAGAAGCTATGGCCTGTGGAACCCCTGTAATCACGTCAAATTTAGCATCATTGCCGGAAGTAGCTGGAGAGGCAGCCCTACTGATAAATCCCTATGAAGTAGAAGAGATCAGCGCCGCCATGAAAACCCTAATCAGCGATCCACAAATGGCGGGACAACTTAGACAAAAAGGACTCAGTAGATGTCAAGAATTTTCCTGGCAGAAAACCGGAGAGCAAACGGTGGAAGTTTTAGCCCAATGTATGTAAAATCAAAATTAATGGGATGAGATCTTCCCAGTTATGAGTAAAATCGGCTAGAATTAGCGACTTAACGAATTTTGCGAGGGCCTGTATGGAACCTTTATCCTCTCCCCTATTGACCAAAACCACTTATATCAGCCCAACTCCGGCATTAAGTATTGCCCCAGCCCAGGTAATTCGAGGAGTTGACAGACTGGCGGAGGCGGGAGAGGCGATCGCCGCCTTTGGTAGTCGTCCGGTAATAGTGGGAGGCGATCGCACCCTAAAATTAATTCAACCCCATTTACAACCGATTATAGAAACCCATCAACTCAAGGCTAATTGGGCTAACTATACCCCCGACTGTAGCGAAAGCAGTTTAGAGAAACTCCAACAAATTGGCGCGGACCATCAAGGGGACTTGGTGATCGGAGTTGGCGGCGGAAAGGCTTTAGATCTTGCCAAACTCCTAGCTTATAGGACGAGAGTACCCATTATAACTATTCCCACCTCTGGGGCGACCTGCGCCGCCTGGACTGCCCTATCAAATATCTATACAAATGAGGGAGCATTCTTGTATGATGTAGGGTTAGCCAAGTGTCCTGATTTGCTAATCCTGGACTATAGCCTGATTCAAACAGCGCCAATGCGGACTTTAATTGCTGGTATTGGAGATGCGATCGCCAAATGGTATGAAGCGTCAGTCAGTAGCGGACATTCAGAAGAAACCCTGATTGTGGCAGCAGTGCAACAGGCGAGAGTCCTGCGGGACATTTTGTTTCAAAAATCCGTAGCAGCCCTCAATGAACCCGGAAGCCAAACCTGGCGAGAAGTGGTTGATGCCACAGTTTTACTGGCTGGGGCGATCGGTGGTTTAGGGGGGGCGCAGTGTCGGACTGTAGCGGCCCATGCCGTCCATAATGGTTTAACTCACCTATCTGCCACCCACAAGACCCTTCACGGAGAAAAAGTCGCCTATGGCATTTTAGTACAGTTGCGCCTAGAAGAAATGTTGCAAGGAAATCAACTAGCAGCTTCTGCTAGAGGGCAACTGTTGAAGTTTTATAGCGATATCCACTTACCCCAAACTTTGGCGGATTTGGGGTTAGGAAATATTACCTTAGCCGAGTTAAGGCATGGGGCAGAAATTGCCTGTGGTGAAAAGTCTGACATTCACCGACTACCCTTTAAAGTTTGCCCAGAATCATTAATGGCAGCCATGGTTTCTACTACTGTACCTGTGGGCGCAACTAAGAGTTAAAGGTTAACTATGGGCGGTTTAATCTGTCTTCAGGTCTGGGGCAATTAATCACTAATCAAAATAAATTGCACTATAAACTCACCTGTCAAACCGCCCCCTATTCCCTCGACTGACTTTTAAGTTAACAACCAGAAATCAACATGAATTTAGATTGGATTACCCCAGCAGATCGGGTTAAACAGCTTCCCCCCTATGTATTTGCGCGATTAGATGAATTAAAAGCCCATGCCCGTGAACAAGGCCTTGATTTAATTGATTTGGGTATGGGAAACCCGGACGGACCGACTCCTGAACCTGTAGTAGAAGCGGCGATCGCCGCCTTGCGAAATTCAGCCAATCATGGCTATCCACCCTTTGAAGGGACTGCTAGTTTCCGCGCGGCCATTACTCGTTGGTATCACCGTCGCTATGGAGTTAACCTAGACCCCAATAGTGAAGCCTTACCCCTATTAGGGTCTAAAGAAGGTCTCACCCATTTAGCCTTAGCCTATGTCAACCCTCAAGATGTGGTTTTATCGCCAGATCCGGCTTATCCCGCCCATTTTCGGGGTCCGTTAATTTCTGGGGGGGATGTTTACAAAATTCGCCTGAAACCAGAAAATGATTGGATTATAGACTTAGCAGATATCCCGGATCATATTGCTGATCGCGCCAAAATTCTCTATTTTAATTATCCTAATAATCCCACAGGTGCAACCGCCCCCAGGGAGTTTTTTGAGGATTTGGTGGCTTTCGCCCACAAACATCAAATTCTATTGGTTCATGACCTCTGTTATGCGGAACTAGCTTTTGATGGTTATCAACCGACTAGCTTACTAGAAATTCCGGGAGGTAAAGAGATTGGGGTAGAGTTCCATACCATGTCAAAAACCTATAATATGGCGGGTTGGCGGGTAGGTTTTGTGGTGGGAAATTCGCGAGTAATTCAGGGATTAAGAACTCTGAAAACAAACTTAGATTATGGTTTATTTTCGGCTTTACAATCGGCGGCAGAAACAGCTTTAAATTTGCCAGATTCCTACTTAGAAGAGGTACAAAATAGGTATAGCACCCGCCGGGATTTTCTAGTCCGAGAATTGGGAGAATTAGGCTGGAATATTCCTAAACCCAAAGCGGCGATGTATTTGTGGGCTCCCTGTCCCGTGGGTATGAACTCAACGGATTTTGCCCTATCAGTCCTGCAACAAACTGGGGTGGTGGTGACTCCAGGTAATGCTTTTGGGGCGGGAGGAGAAGGCTATGTTAGGATTAGTCTGATTGCTGATTGCGATCGCTTGGCGGAAGCGGTCAAACGCCTAAAAGAAGCCAATATTGGCTATCAACGCCAGATGGTGGCAACGGGAATGCTTTAACTAAAATCATGACTAAAAAAGCGCTATTGGCTAATAGCCTCGGCGCTTTTTTAATTGGGAAAAAACTGGCAAAATGTGAGTTTATCCTTCTTTGCCTTCGCGACTCTGGGTTTGGATATACAGAATCAGAAGAAACACGGCAGGAACTAGCACAAAAAGAATGCTGGCAACAAATCCTAGGTCATTAACTTCCATAATTATCCAACTTTGTTAATACACAAAAGAAACCTACCTCCCTAGGATATCATTAAATTGGCTAGTTGGATCGTAAATTTTAACCTTGGGTGCGATCGCGCGCATTACCTTGTGCGGCATACTTTTCCAGAAACTCCATAATTTTCCTAGGTACATCTACTCCTGTTGCTGTCTCAATTCCTTCTAGTCCCGGTGAGGAGTTAACTTCCATTACCACAGGTCCATGATTGGATCGTAATAAATCCACCCCCGCCACTTTCAGCCCCATAATTTTAGCAGCGCGGACAGCGGTTGATCTTTCCTCTGGGGTTAATTTGACTTTTTGGGCGCTTCCTCCCCGGTGAAGATTAGATCGAAATTCTCCTTCTGCGCCTTGGCGTTTCATGGAAGCCACCACCCTTTCACCAACTACAAAACAGCGTAAATCTGCCCCCCCAGCTTCCTTAATAAATTCCTGGACTAAAATATTGGCATCAAGTCCCCGAAAAGCCTCGATTACAGACTTAGCCGCCTGGTATGTTTCAGCTAAAACTACACCAATTCCCTGGGTTCCTTCTAACAGTTTAATCACTAAGGGGGCCCCACCAACTACGTTAATCAAACCATCAATATCTTTGGTAGAATGGGCAAATCCTGTCACCGGAAGACCTATGCCTTCTCTGGCTAATAATTGCAAGCAACGCAGCTTATCACGAGACCGAGAAATGGCTTGAGACTCATTGGGAGTAAACACACCCATCATCTCAAATTGGCGGACAACAGCAGTACCATAAAAAGTTTTAGATGCACCAATACGAGGAATAATGGCATCAAATCCTTCTAGGGGTTTTCCCCCATACATAACCATGGGTTTATGGGAGGTAATATTCATGTAGCAGCGCAGGTAATCGATTACGTGCATCTCATGACCCCGCTGTTCCCCTGATTCTTTCAGTCTCCGAGTAGAGTAAAGGGAACTATCTTGGGATAGAATCGCAATTTTCATGGTATAGTGTTAATAGCATCTTAGGTTTTTGTGGTTGCCGATCGCTGTGTGGAATAACCGCGCCCTAAATAACCAGCAACAAACTAACATTGTTCCCATTTCACCTTCTGGTTTTTACGAATCTGAATAACAGTTATTATTTTACCGGACTTGGGATACTCCAAAAATAGAATGTGCATTCCTCTTCGGGGTGGGTTAAATGCAGTACAGCGTCCGGGGTCCATTCTCCCATATCAAAGTCGCGGGAGACAATGCGGGTTCCCGGCTGTAGTTGTTGGAATAATTGGGGTTTTAAGCGTAGGTTAAGCTGAGGTAACAGATAAATAAAGATAACTGTGGCTTCCTGAAAATTACTGTTAAACAGGTTGGCTTGACGGAAGATGGCGCGATCGCTAACTCCTGCTATTTGGGCATTTTCTGTGGCTTCCTTAATGCGATCGGGGTCAATATCAATACCAACTCCCCTCGCGCCAAATTTTTCGGCGGCGGCGATCGCTACCCGTCCATCTCCACAACCTAGGTCATATAAAACATCATCAGCACCAACTTTCACCCAACGGAGAACATCCTCTAGCAAATCTTGAGGGGTAGGAACATAACCAATATCGGGTTGATTAGAGTACATAAATTAACTAATAATCAGGGCTTGAGCAAATTCAGGAAATCCTCAGAAGTTTGATTATCATGTTTATTATACCATAAGGAACGCTGAGGAACACCTAGGGCAATTTCTGCTTCATCTAAGGCTTGTTTGAGTCGTAACCGCAGGGTCCTTGCTGCCGCCCATTGTTGGCTAGGTATAGTTTTAACCAGAAACCGGATCACAATTCCCTCATGGGAAATATCGTCAACTCCCAGAATCTCAGCAGGTTCTAAAATCTTGTCTGACCATTCCGCCTCATTTTGCATCTTGTGACAGACTTTAAGAATAATTTCCATAGCCTTTTTGATGTCAGCATCCCAGGCAATTTTCAAGCCTAGGTTAACCCTTGACCAGTCTTTAGTATTATTAATAACTGTGGTGATTTGACCATGAGGAATAGTTATTAATTGACCATCTAAATTGCGGAGATTAGTACAATACAAATTCATGCTTTCTACGGCTCCGGCTAAATTGCCAATTTGGACTACATCACCGACAGCATAACGGTCTGTAATAAAAATTAAGATGCCATTTAACATATTTTCTATTAAATTTCGAGATAGAAAAGCAGTTAATAAAGCGAAGGCTCCCGCCCCGGCTAGGAAAGCCGGATTGATGCCCAGGATAACCACAGTTAAATAAATTCCCAGACCGGAGAAAATCCAACTTTTACCACCTTTTAGCGCCGGAGAATAGGTGCTAACTCTCATAGTGTAACGGTTAGAATTAGGATGGGATTCTTGTTTTTCTTTAGCCCAACTATTTAAGGTATTATCAATGAAAAAATCTAACAGCTTATCAATTAAGCTAATACTAATCCACAGGCTAGGTATCAGAATTGCTTGATAGGCAAACATAATAATTAAAGGACGAGTTTGCCGAAATACAAAACAAATTAAACTGATACCCATTAAAATAACTAATAATTTCCCTATAAACAGAAATCTCCGCAATAATTCTACTAAGTTTTTTTCTTGCTGAAGTGATACTTGACTATTTAATCTCCTGGCGATCAGTTTAGGGATTTGATTGATTTTTTCATGAATCTTTTGATTGAGATAACCTGAACTATAGCGTTGACCATTACTTTTCACATCCTCAACTTCATCGGCATCATAACTGATGTCTTCATGCTGGTTAACTACAGCATCAGAAATAGTTTCTCCTGATAAGGTCTCGGGGTTAACTTTCGCCTCATCGACCAGATATTTTAATTTTATTTTAATTCGAGTGCGCCATTGTGTTAGTAATTTGCTTAACCCCGAAATCAGCCTCAGACATAGGAAAGTAAATCCCACAATAACCAAGCTGATTGTAATTCTTGCTAAAGGATATTGAGCATCAAATTCTTTGCCCCATAATGCCTCACTAGCATATTGGGTGATTTGGTCTCGCCAAACTGATGCTAATTCTTCAACTGTTGTGCCATTAACAATGGCATCATGATTATTGACGGTTATTACTACAACTCTAGGGATGCGTAAATCAGGATCTGGTTGAGTATAAATTACCGTTTCATTATTCTTAATACCTATATTTAATTGCGGCGTAAATGGATGGAGAGGTTTATCATTATTAAACAACCGCCAAAACTGCCAATCTTCTCGATGATATGTTGGTGGTAATTCTTGATTTCTGCTAATATTGCGGAGACCTCGATTAAAGGCTTCCTGTACTAATTTTGCACGTCTTTCTAAGGTTAAGGCAGTTTCGCGGTCATCTTGTTCTAAACTCCGTCGCGCACCGAGGGTTAATCCGCCACGAAAACCTTGGCCACCTAAATAAACTTTGCTACACCAACTAGCACCACAGCTATAAGCGCGGTTGACATTCCACAAAAAGGTTTGACTTTGCTGATCAGTGGTTGATGAGGCGGGAGATAAGGAAAATTGAGCGAAAGCGGGACTGTGAAAAGCGACATTTAAGGAAAATGTCAAGACAAAAATGCTGATAAAATAAGTGATTTTTCGGAGTATTTTATTATTCATGGTTACCCCCTAGGGATTTGTCTAAACAAGCGATCGCCTCTAGGGGTAAAATCCACGACCAGGTTTTCATGATCCTCCTCAGTTAGCAACAATGCCTACACATCATAACTGAATTCTGGAAGATTGGCAAATTTTTGATGATCATAGCCTTCAGATGCTATCGGAGATTTAGCTAAGGAGCAAGCGTCCTATCGGGGAGTTTAGGAAAGATGGATACAGTTTACCAATTTGCCACAAATGTTGCAATCGCACACTGTGATAGCCGAGTAGAATCAGAAAAATCAAAATTTGTACCTGGGGATTAGTTAACCAGTGAATATAAAAAATATCTAATTTTCGATTTTTGATAATTTCCAAAATTAGATGAATAATAGCAATCACAAAACCCAAGAAAATTAGGGGACAGAATAAATGGTAGGCGATCGCCTGATTTAAGTCACCTCTGACTGTAGCCATTAACGATCTAGTTAACCCCCAGGCTGGACAAGGAACCCCCACATATCGCATTAGCGGACATCTCAAAAACTCCAGATGAATACCTAGGTTAAACCCTATACTACCGATAATAGGTATTAAGGCGATCGCTAAACTAAACATCCGTTTTTGTCGCTGTTGGCGAGAAAGCAGAACAGGCGATTTGAGTGTTTTACCTACCATTATAATTCCCCATCAATTAGCGACTTTTTAGCAAATCTACCCCAAAACAGGTTAGGTAAATGACCACGGTTGCCAATTGCTGAAATAACACAAGTTCAAAAGTTTTCACGAAAAAATTAATCTCTGACTGGGAATATACCGCCATGGAACTCCCAGCTAATAAGGCAATCAAAAACCAAAATATCGTTTTTCTGTGCTTGAGTTTTAGCATAATTTTGATTCCCACATTAACTTAACCAAAAGCGAGATAGGAGTAGAAAACTAAGGTTCCTACCACAGGAACTATCCACAAAAGAATTAACCATGGAGTTTTTTCTAGTTTTTTACAAATTCTAATCCAGGCTTTAATCAACCAAATTATGGCAATAATATTGACGCAGGGAATGAACATCAAAATCGTCCATAAAATCGGGTTATCTTCATCCCCAGCCACGAAATTTATATAGGTTCCTAAAATGGGAATCCAAGCAAACCAAGCATTTTCTACTCCACATCTTTGATAAATTTTCCATGATCAAAAACCAAACACTAAATAGCCAATTAAATAGCCGAGCAATATTCCTGGGTTTGGTTCTACTTGCTCGTAGGGAATATCTAGTTGTGGAACTGTATTCTGTTGACCTAATATAACTGGGACAAGATTAATCACTACATGAGCCGGGGGGAATATACTAATGTCAATCATCAATAAGTTACTGATAAACTACTGTTATCAGCAAAGTGTAAGGGATGTTATCTGAAAATACCATGTATTTTAGATATTGTTAACAAAAATCAACATTATCAGAAAATCATAATAATATTTAGTATTTGAGACTTACAGCAATATAGTTATCTGTTGAGAGACTATATTCTCCAGGCGATCGCTATATAAATCCCCCCTTCCAGCTATAATCTAGCTAGGCTATTATTGACAACCCAGAC
>NZ_JBIMLI010000046.1:0-32721 GCF_051859755.1 Limnospira sp. | reverse complement strand
AAGTCCGAGAGTTGACAGGTCCGAGAGTTGACAGGTGGGAAGTCCGAGAGTTGACGAGTGAGAGTTGGGGGAAGTCCGAGAGTTGACGGGTGAGAGTTGGGGGAAGTCCGAGAGTTGACAGGTCCGAGGTGGGAGTTGGGGGAAGTCCTCAAGTTGGAGAGTTGGAAAGCTGGGAAGTCCGAGAGTTGGAAAGTTGGAAAGTTGGGAAGTTGGGAAGTCCGAGAGTTGACAGGTCGGAGGTGGGAGTTGGGGGAAAGTCCGAGAGTTGGGAAGTTGGGAAGTCCGAGAGTTGACGGGTGAGAGTTGGGGGAAGTCCGAGAGTTGACAGGTCGAAGGTGGGAGTTGGGAGGTAATGTGTTGAATAAAGAATCAAGCGTATAGCCATGTCTGAACTATCGTTAATATAATAGCAGATGTGGAGGCAGGTGTCAAGGGTGATTAGGAGCGAGGTGGGGCTAATTTTTGGAGAATTGAAAGGTGTGGGGATGATTTTAACCAGTTAACTATTTTGATGATAATTTGTTCAGCGATCGCTATCACCCTATCCAACCATTCAATTAAAGATTGTAGGGGATGTTTAACATATCCGATCGCTTCTGCTGGTGTTTCTAACCATAATGGTTTATCTTCTACCTCTCGTTTTTGAGAATAGGCTATGCTACCGCCTTCTGTGAGGGGGGTGTTAGGGGAAGTCGCTAGTTGTAGTTGTGATCCTTGATGGTGGTTTAATTGTTCCAGTATTTGTGATTCTAACTTGGGAAAATTAGGGAGAGTTTGACTGGGGGGAAGTTGAGGAGTCCGAGTCTTGGGGGAAGTCGAGTTTAATCTAAATTGAGGTTGAGAATTGGTTAAAGGTAAAGGTGGCTTTGAGGTTTTCCAAGGATCTGGAAGTGGTACCGATACCCTTAGAGAGGGGTTGAGATTATCGGTGGGTTCTTTGAGTAAATAATTGAGGGTCGAAAATATCCATAGGTGGAAGTTATGGAAAAGCGTCGTGGCGACCGGTTTGATTTGAGGTTCAATTTCTGCGATCGTGTTGTCGATCGCTAAAAGTAGAGTAGGGTGAGATGATGGTTGTGGTTGGGGGTTCTCCTTCGCCGTGGTTTCTGCGGAGGGTAATGATGGTGAGACTTTGGGGGTGGGAAGTGTAAAGTTGCTCAGAGGAGTATTTTGGAGAATTAGATAAATCGGATAAAGTAAAATTTGGGTGGTGGCGCTGGTCGCGTAGCGAATATTCCGCCAAGTGCGATCGCAAGCATCACTAAATTGCTGATAGTTGCTCAGGAGGAAGTTAAACAGGCGGCTTTTATAGGGACCGGAGTGGGCTGAGGACATATAGGCTCAAGTTATGCTAAGAGATGGTTTTGGTGGTTATTAATAGCTCGTGCCTCCCATTGTACAGCAACTTACAGGGAATAGGCAAGAGCCAATAGGATAAGTCATGATGTTTGTTAGTTGAGTGGTTGATGGCTGAACATGAGTTTATCTAGTTCTGATGATAGTCGTGTTGTGATTAATCAGGCGATCGCCAGATTGCGGGAGATGACCAGATCCGATCTTCAGAGACGGTGGCGGTTTCATGAGGGAGATATTTCCCCACAAATGAACCAGGGGTGGCGTGATTGGTCCTTCGTGGATTTGAATGATCGGGGTCATGTAGCTTGGTCTGAGGGGGGGAAAGTTTTGTGGTTAGCCCAGGAGGTTAATATTCCCGCTAATTTAGGGGGGTATAGGTTGGAGGGTTTATGCTTGAAATTGAGTTTGGTTTGGTGGGCACAGTTGGCTGAAGTTTATGTTAATGGTAGTTTGGTACAGTCGGGAGATTTATTTGATTGTAGGACAGCGATCGTTTTGTCCGAGTCCGTCTTACCTTCCACCAAGTTTAGGATCTTTTTAAGGTTGGTAAGTCCCCCTCATGATCGAGGTGCTTTGGTAGCCTCTAGTTGTGTCTACCAAGCCGGAAAAGTTGGAGATATTGATCCGGGTTTTATTGGCGACGAGTTGGCGGTTTACTCTAGTTATCTGCTGAAGGGAAATATTGATGAGTTGGAGTTGACAAGTCGCGCACAAGTTTTCCCCCTCCTCTCTCCCCAAAGGTGGCAGGAGTTAGGGGAAGCCGTTAGTAGGATAAATTGGGATATTGTAGGCGATCGCCATTTATTTATGTCCGAGTTATTCCGTCTGCGAGAGTGTTGGGATACCTGTGCGGATTTAAAGTTAGTTAAGTTTAGGTTTTTAGGTCATGCTCATTTAGACTTGGCTTGGCTATGGTCAGTCGCCGAAACTTGGTCGGTCGCCATTAAAACCTTTGAGTCCGTCCTCGCTTTACAGGATGATTTTCCTGAGTTGATTTTTACTCATTCTACCCCCGCGCTATATGCTTGGCTTGAGGAAAATAGACCCGATTTGTTTAAGTTAATCCAAAATCGGATTTCCCAGAAGCGTTGGGAGGTCGCCGCTGGTTTATGGGTTGAACCCGAATTAAATACCGTTTCTGGGGAGTCAATTGTTCGCCAAATTCTCTATGGTCAATATTATGTCGCTGATCAGTTTGGGGAAGTCTCCCGTATAGCTTGGCTACCCGATAGTTTTGGTTTTTCTTGGCAACTTCCCCAGTTGCTGACTCTGGGAAGGATTGATTTTTTTGCGACTCAAAAGTTGCGGTGGAATGATACAACAGTCTTTCCCTATGGTTGTTTTCGTTGGCGAGGTTTGAACGGTACCGAAATTGTCAGTTTGATGTCTGCACCAATTGGGGAAAATGTCGAACCCCTCAAGTTAGTAAACTATGGCATTGAGTGGGAGTCTCAAACTGGCTTAAATGAGTGTTTATGGTTGCCAGGAGTTGGCGATCATGGCGGCGGTCCGACGCGGGAAATGCTGGAGGTCATCCGTCGTTGGCGATCGTCTCCTCTGTTTCCTGATTTGCGTTTTATGTCCGCCGTCGATTATTTGGATGGGCTGGGTGATTTACCCAATCTTCCAGTGTGGAATGATGAGTTATATCTCGAGTTTCATCGAGGTTGCTATACTACCCACGCTGACCAAAAGCGTTGGAATCGTTTGTGCGAAGGGTTGCTCTATCGGGCTGAGTTGTGGTCCGCTGTCGCTTCTATCGTGACCGGGTTTGAAGTTCCCCAGGCGACCTTAGAAGAGGCATGGAAGGGGGTTTTGTTTAATCAGTTTCATGATATCCTCCCAGGGTCCGCTATTGCTGAGGTCTATGAGGATGCTAACCGGGGTTGGCAGGCAGCCGCGACAACCGCTGGAGATGCTGAAAATAGAGCATTAGATGCGATCGCTTCTTCCATTTCTCTCCCTTACCCCCCACAACCTCAAGCTATACCCATTGTCGTCTTTAACCCCCTCAATTGGACTCGTTCCGAAATTGTCCAAGTCCCATTACCCCCCCAGGGAAGTTGGGATGTTTGCGAAAGCACTGGAAATGCCTTAAATTCCCAACTGGTGCGGGTTTCAGGTCGGTCTGAATTGCTGTTTTTTGCAACTGATGTGCCGTCAGTCGGTTATCGCTGTTTCTGGTTAGTGCCTAAATCCCCTGAAACACCCATGAATCAAGGGTTTGAGCCGAAAAATGACCTTATATGCGCGCACCTTTTCCGACTTTACTACACTATATCAGGTTCCCGTTTAGATGTCAATACTAATCGTAAAAATTCCGAAAATTGGGAATTTGAGAATCAGTATTTACGGGTAAAAGTGTCGGGAGAAACAGGAGACTTAATCGAGATTTTTGATAAAGTCAATAGTCGGGAAGTCTTGACATATCCCGGACATCAATGGCGACTGTTTCGAGACCAGGGACAATATTGGGATGCTTGGAATATTGACCCCAATTATCATAAGTATCCCTTAGATAGTCCGCAACTAGAGTCAATTGAGTTTGTCGAAAAAGGTTATCTACGCGGGAGGTTGCGAGTTTTCAAGAGATTTAATAACTCTCGGTTTTGTCAAGATTATGTTTTATCGATAGGGTCGCCAATTTTACGGGTTGAGTGTCGAGTAGAGTGGCGAGAGAATCATGTGTTAATGAAGGGTTATTTTCCATTGTCTATAAATGCAGATTTACTGAGTTATGAAATCCCTTGTGGTGTAATGGAGAGAAAGACCGAACCCCAGACAAATTTTGACAAATCCAAATGGGAAGTTCCTGCTTTAAATTGGGGGAGTCTGAGTGATGGTAATTATGGTGTATCATTGCTAAATGATTGTAAGTATGGATATGATTTTAAGCCAGATGAAATTGGTTTAAGTTTGCTACGGGGTTCTTTATGGCCCGACCCGAAAGCTGATGTAGGTGTTCATGAGTTTAGTTATGGTATTTACCCCCATTTAGGTGATTGGCGACAGGGGGAAACTATGCGACGAGGTTATGAGTTTAATCAGCCGCTACAGGTGAGGGTTTTAGAGTTATCTAATGTGGGGATAACTGGTGGTGAGTCCTGTCGGAGTTTTTTAGGTTTTAGTGCTAGTAATTTTGTGTTAATGGCTGTGAAGCGATCGCACTTAGACCACCAGACTTGGATTATACGAGGTTATGAGTGTCAAGGAAGTGGGGGAGTATTGGAATTCGAGAATAGTTTAGGAGTCCAGGTCAACTATGCCGTCAACTTATTGGAGGAAAGGGTTGGGGTTTTTGACCGAAAGATGCAACCTTGGCAGGTGTTAGGGTTAGCCATTTCTGGGAAGACTGGGAGTGACGAAGTAACTTGAGATAATCATCAGACTACCAGGACTTGAGAAGCCGGGTAGAATTGGGAAAAAAGTTTTTAAAAACCCAGCTTCTCAGGAAAATTGATTAATTATTAAAAGGTGTCACTCACAATTTTTTGTGCTTCCGAAATAATCTGATTCAAATGTTCTTCCCCCTTAAAACTTTCCGCATAGATTTTATAGACATCTTCTGTACCCGATGGACGTGCAGCAAACCAACCTTGTTCCGTCGTAACTTTTAAACCACCTATAGCCGCATTATTTCCCGGTGCATTAGTCATTTTAGCCACGATTGGATCACCCGCCAAAGTTGATACTTTCACATCTTCTGGAGATAACTTACTGAGGCGTGCTTTTTGTTCAGAATTAGCAGCAGAATCAATACGGGAATAGTAGGCGCGACCCAAACGTTCAGTCATGTCTTTATAGTGCATACCAGGGTCTTTACCAGTTTTAGCCGTAATTTCCGCCGCCAGTAAATCCATAATAATCCCATCTTTATCAGTAGTCCAAACTGTGCCATCCATTCGCAGGAAAGATGCGCCAGCGCTTTCTTCACCGCCAAAACCCAAAGAACCGTCTAGCAAGCCATCTACAAACCATTTAAAGCCTACAGGAACCTCACAAAGTTGGCGATTAATATCCTTAGCTACCCGGTCAATCAAACTACTGCTAACTAAAGTTTTCCCGATCGCACTTTCAGGACTCCAGCCTTGTCGATTAGTGAATAAATACCAAATAGCCACAGACAGGAAATGATTAGGGTTCATTAATCCCATGCTAGGGGTAACAATACCATGTCGGTCTGAGTCCGTATCATTCCCAAAAGCGATATCATAATCATCTTTGAGTTTAACCAAATTCGCCATAGCATAAGGAGAGGAACAGTCCATGCGAATTTTCCCATCCCAGTCTACAGTCATAAACCCAAAAGTCGGGTCAACTGTAGGATTGACTATAGTCAAATTTAACCCATAACGTTCTGCAATAGGTTCCCAATAACCAATATTAGAACCCCCCAATGGGTCAACACCTATTTTAATTCCTGATTCCCGAATTGCTGCCATATCAATAATATTTTCCAGGTCAGCAATATATGGGGTAATGAAGTCAAAACTGTGAGTAGTGCTGGCGTATAATGCCTGATTGTAAGGGCTGCGACTTACCGCGCGATTACCATCAGCCAGGATTTGATTAGCCCGTTGTTGAATCCATTTGGTGATTTCCGGACCTGCCGGACCGCCAGAGGGGGGATTGTATTTAAAGCCACCGTCCGAGGGGGGATTATGGGAGGGGGTGACGATAATACCGTCCGCTAAACCTTCTGTACGTTGGCGGTTGTAGGTGAGAATGGCATGGGAAACCGCCGGGGTGGGGGTAAATTTGCCATTTCCTTCCTCTGTGGCTATGTAGGTTTCTACTTGGTTGGCTGCTAAAACTTCTAGGGCGGTTTTTTGCGCCGGTTCAGATAAAGCGTGGGAGTCGTGACCCATATACAGGGGACCCGTAATGCCTTGGTGGCGGCGATATTCTACCGTCGCTTGAGTAACCGCTAGGATATGGTCTTCGTTAAAAGTGCCGTTAGCCGAACATCCCCGGTGTCCAGATGTACCGAAACTTACTTGCTGTTGAGGATTGTTGGGATCTGGACGCACTGAATAATATTGCTCAATAAGGCGATCGATATTTTCCAAGATATCACCTGGGGCGATTTTTCCGGCCAAGGGGCTAATGTTTTTGGCTACCATTATTATCTTGATGATTCTATACTCTGGGTAATGGTTGAGATTATACCAGTCAGTGTCCTGTGTATTTATCGTCGCAATTTGGCTAATTTAAGTTAAGTTTTACTAATGTATCGCTGCCAAGAGTTTTAATTTTACCAAGTTTGTTAAGAATTAATACATTTTTATTGATAATTTATCTCAAAATATTGACGAGATTATAGGGGTTATGGTAGGCTAGAGTAAATCGCACCCAAGGTTTTGCTGTGTCTATTTGTAAAAATAGGGGCTATAACCCCTATTCTATCGCCCAAATAATTATTCTCTGAGCAATTTTAAAAAATCCCGATGCACCAATTTTAGGCTACGGAGAGGAAGCCCAAAATCGACATCTTGACAAAATCGACATTTTGTGCATATTGGATGATTGCGTAGACAGGGGGGATAATAGTTCATGATAGGAACTCCATAGCTGGTGCGACCACATCAGGAATCAAATTTTGTTGGTCTTCCTGGTAGACAGCCAAATCAAACCAGAAGGTAGTTCCCACTCCCAACTCACTAACCAAATGTACCTGAGAATTGTGCTTTTCAATAATATTCCTAACAATAGATAAACCCAAGCCCGTCCCTTCCAAGGTATGCACTCGATTTTCGACTCTAAAGAATCGAGTAAAAACAGCTTCTTGGTCTTCCGAAGCAATACCGCTTCCGGTATCAGAAACCTCGATGCGTACCACTCTCTGATATAGTTGTGAATTGTGGGAAATATGCCTATCTAAAGGTCGAGGTGGTGGTGGAGACATAATCCAACCTCCCCGTTCAATTTCGGCTGCTTCTCGACTCTCAGCCAGGGAGATATGATGGCTATCATCTAATAAATAGGCACGAATTATTACTCTTCCGCCAGCTTCGGTAAATTTGAGGGAATTTCCGACCAAGTTAGTGAGGACTTGTAACAACAAATCAAAGTGACCTCTAACGGCTGGTAGTAATGGTTCTACCTCTTTACTCAATTCAATTCCCTTATCTCGCGCATTGAGTTGATAAGTCCGTAGGGTTTGTTCAATAGGATGAGCAATATCAACAGGTTCCAGGTGATAAATACGACAGGACTCAAGGCGAGATAAATCTAAAACGTCATTAACTAGACGGGTAAGGCGGTCAGTTTCATGGTTAGCGGTTTCTAAAAATTCTCGACGTTCTTCTTCGCTTAAATCATCGCCATAGTCGTGGAGAGTTTCGATAAAGGATTTAATGTTAAATAAAGGTGTTCTCAACTCATGGGAAACGTTACTGATAAACTGGCTTTTAGCGTCATTTAGTTCGACTTCTCGGGTGATATCCTGAATAGTCATAGCAATGCCTTTTAAACTTTCCCGATAGTTTTCCTGATTTTTGACGGTGGCATCTTGATTGTAGAATGTACATTCATTAGCTTGGGGTCTTTGGGGGGAGGTGCAACTATTATCGTGGTCATAGATACAACTAGCGCAGAGGGGTTCTACACCGGGGGATTTATGTAGTAAAACTGTGGTGAGAAGAATGCGGAGAGTGCGATTATTTGGTTCAGTGAGAGAACAGCGAAATTCTCCTCCTTCTAGGTTTCCAGAGGCAATTTTTTGTAATGGTTGAGATAGTTCTTGTAATACTGGTGCGGGAAGATAGGTTAAAACGTTTTCAGAAATGACGCTTTGACGTTCCCACCCAAAGAGGCGACGCGCGGTCGGGTTGACGAGAATTAGATTAAGTTCAGCATCTATTAAAACTGCACCATCTGCAATAGTTGAAACCAGAGTTTCTAGCTTGGCTTTTTCGGCGGTCAACTCTTCGATATTTTGTTCGTCGTAGCTTTCCAGGCGTTCTGCCATTTCATTAAAACTCAATATGAGTTCTCCCAATTCACCGCCAAAGGGTAAATCAATGCGTTGTCTAAAGTTACCAGCAGCTATATTTTTGACTCCCATTAGTAGTTCTTTAATCGGCTGAGTAATGGTTAGGGCATTAAAAACCGCCCCTAAAATTACCATAACCCAGATAGAGACGAAAACTGCTAAGGTAACGTCACGAGTTAAGTTAGAGGAGACGACAACGGTGGGATTAGGATTAATACCGATCGCCAAAATTCCCAGATATTTGTCATCGTGCATTAGGGGAACAAATACATCTGTTATTTGACCCCCAGGGGTAAGATGCTGGCGCACCATAGGTAAAGCGGAATAATCCCTCGCTTCGACACTGGCGAGAAAATTTTCCGGCAGTTGCATCCGTCGTCGCAGGGTGAGGGAGTTCTGGACTGCGGAATCAGAAAAGGGGAGACCGAGGAAAATCTCGCCGTCGGGGTCAGCATAGAGCATATATCGCACACTAGAGGTGCTGGTGTAGAACTGACGGGAGAAACGGGCTACCTCTTCCCGATTATTTTCAGCAATCATGGGGGCGACATTAGCGGCTAAAAGTAAGCCCAAATCTCGACCATAGCGGGTATCATTAAGACGAGCGTCTTGCTGAATGGTATTAACGGCCCAAAAGGTTAAACCGCTCATCAATAGGGACACCACCAGGGTAGCTCCCGCCATGAGTCGGGTTTGTAGGGTAAACTCAGACCACCAATTTCTGAGAATTTCTGGAAGTTTGGTGAGAATTGCCAGCATCTTGTACGGTTCTGGGTTGGGGAACTGCTTATCAGTATCTAGCGTAGACGATCGCCAGATTCTCTACCACAGTTTAGCAAAAATTGGAGTTAAGTTTTGTTAAGGCTGTACATAATTGATTAATTTTGGCTTTGTCGGAGTCTAAAACCAATATCTCGGCGACAGTACATTCCGTCAAAGTTAATGCAGTCCACAGCCTGATAAGCATTGGTGATAGCAGTTTCTACAGTGTCACCGATAGCGGTTACACCCAAAACTCTGCCCCCGTCGGTGATTATTTGTCCATCGACCAGGCGAGTTCCGGCATGAAATACTTGAGCACCCAAGGCTGATGCTGCGTCAATACCAGTAATCAGCTTACCTTTTGGATAAGTTCCCGGATAACCACAGGAAGCCAAAACCACACATAGGGAAACTCCGGGTTTCCAACGAATAGAGGGAAGTTCTGCCAGACGGCGATCGCAACAAGCTGTTAAAATCTGGTCTAGGGGAGTATCTAACATGAGGAGTACAGCCTGAGTTTCCGGGTCTCCAAATCTACAGTTAAACTCCAGAACCATTAAATCACCGTCAGGGGTAATCATCAATCCCGCATAGATAATACCACAATAATCAATTCCCCGGTTTTGAAGTTCCTGTAAAGTAGGTTCAAGAACCTCCCGTTGTATTTTCACCATTAACGTATCAGAGACCAGGGGGGTAGGCGCATAAGCACCCATACCGCCAGTATTAGGTCCCGTGTCACCTTCTCCAATAGGTTTATGATCTTGAGCCGGAATTAGGGGGCGAATAGTTTTACCATCAGTAATAGCTAAAACCGAGACCTCTTGACCCTGTAGAAACTCCTCGATCACAATTTGGCAATTATCTTGACCAAATTCTCCCTGAGAAATGGAGGTAATAGCCGAATCAGCCATTTCCAGGCTAGTAGCAACAATAACCCCTTTTCCCGCCGCGAGTCCATCAGCTTTAATAACAATGGGAACTTGAGTAATATAGTCTTTAGCAGCTTGGGGGTCAGTAAATACAGCCCCCGTGGCGGTAGGGACTCCTGCTGCTAACATCAAATCTTTAGCCCAGGACTTACTCGCTTCTAATTTTGCGCCTTCACGTCCGGGTCCAAATACTTTAACATGATTTTTAGTAAGTTCATCTGCAATACCCAAAGCCAGGGGCACTTCTGGACCGACGACCACCAAATCAATAGCTTCATCTTTAGCCAAAGCAACAATAGCCGGGATATCCTCAACCGGGATATTTCGATTTTGACATTTGGTTAGGGTAGCAGTCCCGCCATTTCCGGGAGTACAGATAACCTGTTGGACTGTTTCTGACTGAGTGAGTGTCCAAGCTAAGGCGTGTTCTCTACCACCGTTTCCAACAACTAATATTTTCACAAGAACCTCGCACCTTCAACAAATAAAACCTACACCAAAACGATGTAGGCTTGTCGATAATAATTAAACCAAATTTTGAGGAAATCCTACATTCCCAAAGCCGCCAAGGTAGCCGGACCCGCCACACCATCAACTCTCAAGCCGTAGTCACGCTGGAAGGCTTTAACTGCTTTGGTGGTAATTGGACCAAAATATCCGGTGGCGCGCGCGTGGAAATAACCGTAGTAAGCTAGTTTATGTTGCAAGTTAGTAACTCGGGAACAACTGTCACCGTGGGACAGGGATTTATGGTAGCCACGACCACGACGGGGGCGGTGACTGGCTGCATGATAGCCATAATGGCGTTTGGGAGGAGATTTAACATAGCAGGAGGTGTAGCAATGGAGTCCCAAAGCGGAAGCTGTGGCGGGACCAACAATGCCATCTGCTACCAACCCATAGTCACGCTGAAAGGCTTTAACGGAGTGCTTGGTAATTGAACCAAAATAGCCGGTAGACCGCGCGCGGAAGTAGCCATGATTAGCTAAGGCGTTCTGCAATTGTACCACATGGTTGCCAGAGGAACCATAGTAGATGGAGGCTTGGGCGGCGCTGGTGGAACCCAAAATTGACAAACCAATGGCTGCACCGATAATTGGCATTAAGCAGGTAGTAGAAACTTTACTCCAGTTAACACCCCGAAACAGAATCAAGTTGTCGCTGAGGTTGAACTGCTGGGGAGACTCATAGCTAGAGACTAGATGATTGTAGGCAATTGTATCCATTTCATCTCCTAATTCAGTATTTGAAAAAAAAGTTGACCAATGGTTGATCTAATTCGAGATGCTACCACGGGTTATTAATTTATAGCTGTTTGACCCGCAAAAGTCTAGGGTTAACTATGAAAATCAAGATTTTTTTGCAAAACTTAATATAATTGTGAAGACACAAATATATAATTGTACCACTTTGCGAGTTGCTTATTGTTAATCACTGACATTTATTATGAATCTATTTTTAGGTATAGATTTTGGTACTTCTGGGGCTCGTTCAGTAGTGATTGATACCCTGGGAGGGGTTCATGCAGAGGGGGTTTGTACCTGGAAGGAATCATTGGTGACTATGGAATCACCGAAACTCTGGAAAAATGGGTTATTTGAGTTACTCAATCAAATTCCTAAAGATTTATGTTCTCAGATTAGATCGATCGCCATTAATGGTACTTCTGCTACAGTGTTATTATGTGATGAGATGGGGAATCCGGTCACCGCACCGCTCGCTTATAATCACAGTTGTGATCAGGCTATTGTGGAGAGACTAAAAGCGATCGCACCCCCAGACAATCCGGTTTTGAGTAGTACCTCTAGCTTGGTCAAACTACTCTGGTGGCAAGAAAATCTTACCCCGCCGCCACCCGGAAAGTTATATTTTTTGCATCAAGCAGACTGGCTAGGATTTTTATTACATGATAAGTTGGGTATTAGTGACCATCATAATAGTCTCAAACTCGGCTATGATGTGGTGAATCTTTGCTATCAGTCGTGGTTGTTAGAGGCTATTAAATGGGGGGGTAAATTTACGCCGATTTTGCCAAAAGTCCTGACCCCAGGAACCTGTATTAGCCCTATTAATCGACAATTAAGCGATCGCTTTCGATTGCGCCCAGATTGTATAATTAGAGCCGGAACTACAGATAGCATCGCCGCTTTCATAGCCTCCGGTGCTAGTTCCCCTGGGGAGGCTGTCACTTCCCTAGGTTCAACCCTGGTGTTAAAGCTGTTAAGTCCTACCGCTATCAATGTTGCTAAATATGGCATTTACAGCCACAGGTTTGGTGATTTGTGGCTGACTGGCGGCGCTTCTAATACGGGGGGTGCCATATTGCGACACTTTTTTAGCGATCGCCAATTGGAAAGCCTCAGCCGCCAGATTAATCCTAACACTCCCACTCTCCTAGATTATTATCCCCTATTGCAACCGGGCGATCGCTTTCCTATCAATGACCCCAATTTGTTACCCCGTCTTGAACCTCGCCCCAGTAATGATGTAGAATTTCTCCATGGCTTACTAAATGCGATCGCCCGTATTGAGTCTCAAGGTTATCAACTTTTACAAAACCTAGGCGCAAGTCCTCTCCAGCGCGTCTATACTGCTGGCGGTGGGGCCAAAAATTCCACCTGGACTACTATTCGCCACCATCATCTCCGAGTCCCTGTACTCCCTTCTCCACACACCCAAGCCGCCTACGGAACAGCCTGTTTAGCTATGCGGGGGGAGTTGATTAAAAAATCAAGTTGTTAAGAAATGTTAAAAAAATCGACCTTTTTTTGGGGGTGGGTTGACTTTCGGGGAGGTTGACGCTATACTTTTAGATAATGGAGATAGTGACATTTTTCGGTTAAAAGGTAATATTTCCATTATCTAGCATTACTATAGTAATTATAAACAATTTCCGCAGCCCTGTCAACCCCTGAGCCGGGGGCGATCGCAACTTGATTAAAAAATCAAACTTTCAGGGTTAAAAAAATCGACCTTTTTTTGGGGGGTGGGTTGACTTTCGGGGAGGTTGACGCTATACTTTTAGATAATGGAGATAGTGACATTTTTCAGTTAAAAGGTAATATTTCCATTATTTAGCATTACTATAGTGATTGTAAACAATTTCCGCAGCCCTGTCAACCCCTGAACCGGGGGCGATCGCAACTTGATTAAAAAATCAAATTGGTAGAGCAAATAACTGATAAACTGTTTTGAGGCTATATCAGAATAATCAGAAGTATGGCAAAACCTAAGCGCATCGGGATTCTGACCAGCGGTGGTGACTGTGCTGGATTAAATGCAGTAATTAGGGCGGCGGTATATCGAGCCCAGGGGACTTATGGCTGGGAAGTAATGGGGATACGCCAAGCCACCCACGGGTTAATGCAGCGTCCGCCATCAGCGACACCGTTAACCATAGAAAAAGTAGATCCAATTCTGACAGCAGGGGGGACAATTCTAGGGACAACGAATAAAGGAGATCCCTTTGCTTTTCCGATGGCCGATGGTAGTGTGCAAGATCGCTCCCAAGAAATCATTGACGGTTATCATGAATTAGGATTAGATGCGCTGATTGGCATTGGTGGGGATGGCAGTCTCGCAATTTTAAGGCGTTTAGCAGTTCAGGGAAATCTGAACCTAGTTGGTGTACCGAAAACCATAGATAATGATGTAGGTAGCACCGATCTATCAATCGGATTTGATACCGCTGTGAATATCGCGACCGAAGCCTTAGATAGATTGCACTTCACCGCCGCCAGCCATAGCCGGGTAATGATTTTAGAGGTTATGGGAAGGGATGCGGGACATATTGCTCTCCATGCGGGAATTGCGGGGGGTGCGGATGTAATTCTGATTCCCGAAATTCCCTACAGTCTGGATAGTATTTGTCAAAAAATTGAGGATTTGCAGCATCAGGGGAAAAACTACTGTCTGGTGATTGTAGCTGAGGCGGTTAGGACTGGTGCGGGAGAAACCGTGATGACCACTAATCAATTAGGTCAATCTAGGCTGGGTGGTATTGGTCATTATTTAGCCGATCGCATTTCCGAGGCTAGTGGTGCAGAAACGAGAGTGACAGTTTTAGGTCATATTCAAAGGGGGGGAACTCCTTCTTCTGTGGAACGTTTAATCGGATCAGCTTTTGGGGTAGCAGCAGTAGACTTAATTGCAGATGGCAAGTTTGACCAGATGGTAACTTGGCGTAACCGTCATGTGGAAAGTGTACCCATTGCGGAGGCGATCGCTCAGTATAAGGGTGTTGATACTAATGATATTCTAGTGAAGACAGCTCGGAGTATGGGAATCTGTTTAGGGGATTAACCATAAAAGTGGTGCTTTAGGGTAGGAATGAATCGTCAAATTTTACTGGAAAATCAACTCAAGCATTGGCACGAGGTAATCAGCGATCGCTCTGGTGATCCGGATGCTTACATTCGCCGGGGGATGGTTTACTTCAAACTGGGTCAAATTGCCGAATCAATTAAGGACTTCGACCAAGCCGAAGCCTTAGACCCCCGGATTAAACCATACCTGTGGCAGCGTGGTTTATCCTATTATTATGGGGAACAGTTCCAAGCCGGTGCGGATCAGTTTGAGATTGATCTGACTGTGAATTCCCAGGATGTTGAGGAGACAGTATGGCGATATCTTTGTCAGGCCAAATTACAGGGGGTAGAATCAGCTAGAATATCTTTATTGCCTGTCTCAGGTGATTCTCGGACAATCATGGGACAAGTTTACAGCCTATATCAGGGAAATTGTAGCCCGGATGAAGTGCTCAATAGGGGAACCTGGTTAGGACAACAGGGTAGATTTTACGCCCATCTTTATGTGGGATTATATTATGAGGCGGCGGGTGATCAGGAGCGATCGCGTTATTTTATCACCCAAGCAGCTACTCAGTATAAACTCAATGATTATATGTGGGATCTGTCTCTAGTTCACTGTCAACTGAGAGGATGGCAATAAAATGGAAATTAGGAATCTGAAACTATGACTTTGTTAGGAAACATCATCTGGTTAATTTTCGGAGGTTTTTTATCTGGATTAGGTTACATTATTGGTGGTATCACTATTTGCTTAACCATTATCGGCATTCCCTTTGGTATCCAAGCCATTAAACTAGGGTTTGCTACCATGACCCCTTTTGGTAAAGAAAGCGTAGTTTCCCCGGATTCATCTAATCTGTTAACCATGATTTTTAACGTGGTTTGGGTAATATTTTTTGGCTGGGAAATCGCCTTATCCCATTTATTGCATGGTTTAATTTTGGCAATTACCATCATTGGGATTCCTTTTGCGAAACAACACTTTAAACTCATCCCTATGGCTTTATTACCCTTTGGTCGTGAATTTCGCGATATTCAAAGATAACCCGAATCAGGTTAATGGTAATCAACCAAAGCAGCTACTTCCTATATAATTCATGCCTCGCCTACCTAAATTAACCTTTGAACGCGGCACATTAACCCTGCATCCTCCCCCCAGAGGTAGAGGGTGGATTGATTACGCAGTTTGGGATGATCGGGTAGAGAAGTTTCGTGTACCTGCGATTTCTTACCCTTTTCTGATCAAGTGTTTACAAGAGGAAAAAGTAGATTTTCTTGACGAAGCCAAAATCTTCCATCCCTTAAAGTTAGTTTCCCGCCTAGAAATGTCGCCTTATGTGCATCAACAAGAGGCTTTAAGCGCCTGGGAAAATGGCGGGAATAGGGGAGTTGTGGTATTACCGACAGCTTCGGGAAAAACCTACCTGGCGCAATTGGCTATAGAAGCGATCGCCTGTAGTACCCTAGTGGTGGTGCCGACCCTAGATTTAATGCACCAGTGGTATGCCCACCTAGTAGCTGCTTTCCCAGAGGCGGATATTGGGCTGTTGGGGGGCGGTTCACGGGATAAAACATCAATTTTGGTCGCCACATACGACTCAGCCACCTTGCAGGCGGAAACCCTGGGAAATCGCTATGGTTTATTGGTGTTTGATGAATGTCACCACCTCCCCACAGACTTCTATCGAGTCATTGCAGAATATGCGATCGCCCCCTATCGTCTAGGACTAACCGCGACCCCAGATAGGTCTGACGGTCGTCACAGTGATTTAAACCATTTAATCGGTCCTACGGTTTATCATCGCACACCGGAACAATTAGCGGGGGTGGCTTTAGCAGACCATGATATTGTGCAGATTAAAGTTAAACTGTCCGAACCTGAACGCGATCGCTATCAAGAGTTAATTAAAGTTAGAAACGATTTTCTCAAAAACCAAAATATCCGCCTAGGTAGTTTAGAAGGTTGGAAACAATTTGTGATGGTCAGTGGGCGATCGGCTTCTGGTCGTCGGGCGATGTTAGCCCATCGTCAAGCTAAAGAAATCGCCCTTTGTACTGATGGAAAGTTACGGATATTAGCCGACATTATCAGCCAAAATCACCCCGAAAGAACCCTAATTTTTACAGTAGATAATACTACGGTTTATCGAATTTCTCAAGATTTCTTAATCCCGGCTATCACCCATCAAACACCTGTGAAAGAACGTCATCAAATCCTGGATAAATTTCGCCAAGGAGAGTATCGAACCCTCGTGGCTTCCCATGTTCTGAATGAAGGGGTTGATGTTCCTGATGCCAAAATCGCAATTATTTTATCAGGTACTGGGTCGGAGCGGGAATATATCCAACGTCTAGGAAGGGTATTGCGTAAGGGAAGCCAAACCGGAAAACGGGCGGTTTTGTATGAGGTAATTACTGAAAATACCAGCGAAGAACAGACCTCCCAACGGCGGCGGGGTCACAAACAGCCCCCACCTCAAAAACCCAAGATTTCCCCACCTACTGGATTATATGATCTAGAGCGATCGTTATCTCCAAAAGCCGCCGAATCTTCAGAAAAATGGGATATTGATAATTAATAATTAATAATTAATAATTAATAATTAATAATTAATAATTGTAGGGGCGGGTTCTGCTGTCAATTCGGAATTATCGACGACAATATTAATAAACCCGCCCCCACCGACCGGGTAATTCTCAATTATCGACGACAATATTAATAAACCCGCCGTCACCGACCGGGTAATTCTCAATTATCGACGACAATATTAATAAACCCGCCCCCACCGACCGGGTAATTAATAGATGAAAACAATACCGATTTAAGTTTTTCGTTCTAAGGTAGCTTCCATGATGCTGGAGAGATTGAGATGATGACCAGCCATAATGCCACTAGAATAATAATATCGATTGTTGTCAAAGCGGCGGAAACTTTCCAAACCACTGCGTCGCTGTCGTTCATCCCCAAGCACCCAAAATCGTTGGACAATTAGGGAGGGACTGATTAAGCCTTCCCCTTCGACCTTACCTAATGCGCTATGCTGCATTAAAAAGGTGTACTGACGTTCGTTGTTGTCGAGTCGTCCTCGATACTGCAAAATGATGTCATCACGATCGCTTCGTGGAAACACCAACTTAGTCACCAGACTGAACCACTCACTCTGATGCCATGCAACTAATGTTTTACCACGAACGCTGATAGGCGCTTGATTACGATCTAGCCAGGTTCCTTCCACCAGCCACTGACCAGGTTCCATTAAAAAAGTGTGAGCCACAGCACTAATTTGTTACTCAGTGGTCGGGAAACTGTTGAGCAGATGCCATTTTGCACAACTGGGGTTATTATAGCCCAATGGTGCGATGAGGGTGAAAAATATTCCCTAACAGCACAGACTGACTAGCGCCTGTAACTTCAGGTAAATTACCAGGAATGCTCCGGGTGCGCCAATAGGCGAGGACAGCAAAAGCGATCGCTTCTTTAAAATCGGGATCAACTCCGGCATCGGCGGTGGTCATAATAGGGATAGGGTGTAAAAGCTGTTCTAGGCGAGTTCGGAGATAGCGATTATGGCATCCGCCGCCACATAGGAGGACTTGATCTGGTAATTGGGGCAAAAAATGGCGATAGCTGTGGGTAATGGAAACAGCAGTAACTTCGGTTAAGGTGGCGAGGATATCGGCTGGGGAAAGATTATAGACTTGAGTTTGTTGTAAGTATTTTTGGAGATATTCAACTCCGAACAATTCCCGTCCGGTGGACTTAGGCGGCGGAGTCTGAAAAAAGGGGTCTGCCATCAGCTTTTGGACTAATGGAGTGCAGGGAGTACCACGACTGGACCATGCGCCATCTAAATCATAACTTTGACGACCATCAGATAGATATGCGACGGCTAAATCGATTAAAGCATTACCAGGTCCAGTATCCCATCCCCGCACAGGATGTGATTCGGGTATATTTGCGGGAGGTAAAACGGTAACATTGCCAATACCACCGATATTTTGAATACAGCGATAGAGGTGAGGGTGACGGAGGAGGTAGGCATCGACAGCCGGAACTAGGGGCGCGCCTTCTCCTTGGGCGGCGATATCAGCGAGGCGAAAATTACCAACGGTAGTGATACCGGTTTGATGAGCGATCGCCTCTGGTCGCCCTAGTTGTACACTATAGCCCAAAGGGATGGTAGCATCGGGGTAGGGTGGTCGGTGATAAACGGTTTGACCGTGGGAACCAATTAATTCAGCGGGTGGTGATTGTTGTTGGATATTCAAAGCCGCCCTCGAAAACTCGAGAGCGATCGCATCATCCAAAGCAGCCAAATCAGCCACAGAAATGGATGCACCGCCACAGATGGCTAAAATTTGCGATCGCAGTTGAGGGGGATAGGGATAAGTAGCCTTAGCGAGACATTGCACCTGTAGATCTGTAGTTGATCCTTTCAGACGGACTGAAACTGCATCAATACCATCGACAGAAGTACCGCTGATCAGACCAATAACAACAGTCATGGAAGCCTAATTAATCGTCCTGATTGATCATCACCACAATGACGGTGATATTATCTTTCCCTTCCCTATCAATAGCCGCATCAACCAAAGCCTGAGTCGCCGCCTCACAGGCGCGAATGGATTTAAGCTGATTAGCAATGACAGAATCTGGTAACTCCTCCGTCAAGCCATCGCTGCATAATAATAGGCGATCGCCTGCTTGAATTTCCATGGGAAAAATATCAATTTGAGATAAATCTTCCCGTCCCAAACACTGAGACAAAACGTGCCGCCAGGGATGCACCCGCGCATCATCAGGGGATATAGCCTTACGTTTAACAGCTTGCGCCACCCAAGTTTGGTCTTCCGAAATTTGAGTTAACGTATGTCCCCGTAGGCGATAGAGGCGGGAGTCTCCCACATTAGCGCACCAGGACTCCCCGTCACGAAACAAAGCCACCACTGCTGTCGTCCCCATATCAGAACGTTCAGGATGGGAGATTTGGTCATCAAGGATAGCACGGTTAGCCGCTATAAAGGCTTCCTTGAGTAATACCGGGGAAGGAGCAGAAGAATCCCAATGAGCATTAAGATGTTCTGTGATAGTTTTAGTGGCAATTTGACTAGCCTCTTGACCGCCAGCATGACCACCCATACCATCAGCCACGATAAAAAACCGTCCTTCCTGGTCGATGTAATAGGCATCTTGGTTGACAGTGCGGACTTTTCCCGTATCAGTCAAACCTGCGAAATAGCGTTTCATAAATCTTCCTCCGTGCAGAGTACCACTAAATCGTTACTCCGATTAGTGACGGGAAGAAACTGAGAGTGATTTCTATGTTGCATAGGATATCAGCAAGTTGAGTTAACAGCAGTAGCATCTTGGGCGGGACGCTTGGCACCAGCTAAAATTTCTTTGATAATATCAGTTTTTTTGAGCTGGAAAAATTTTAAGATATTGAGTCCCCTTTGGCGGATAACATTGTTATTATAAGATTTCCGGGTAGTTTTTGGCATCAATAACCCAGGTGTAAGTTTACCTGGTGAACGGGTCAAGTTAGCTGAGAGGTACTTTCCTACCAGCACTTTTTTAGCCATCTCCACCTGTTTAATTGTTGAGTTGGACGGCTTATGACACAGCGATCGCATTGTTTAAGTGATGGCCGATTTGCGGATGACAGGATACCATGGGTGAGGTGGGGCTTGGGTGTCATCCCCAGGAAGCCACATCGCCCATTCCACCACCCCTGATATCTGATACCTACAGCATTCTATCAAAGCGATTGATTTGTCTGATCAGCCGTATCAAAACAACTGCCATGAGCAAAGCCAAAAAGGCAATCACAAGAGCTAACCACACTTTATCACTAATAAACAGTAGTGTTGCCGATAAAGTAAATGCCCCCACCAACAAAGCGTAGTTAGTCCCCATTTGCACGTTACTGACCCGGCGCAGGAGGCGATCGGTTTCCGTCGCCCGCACCCGCATTCGCAAATCTCCTTGTTCCAATTTATCAAGGGTTTGTTCAATGCGACTGGGTAAACCCAAAGCCGTGGAACTCACCTGAACCGCTTGACGACTGATTTCATTTATGATACTATTGGTAGTTTGGGAGCCGTTTCCATTAGACATAAGCTGTATGGCAAAAGGTTGTGCCACCTCCATAAAATTAAATTCCGGGTCTAAGCCTTTACCGACCCCTTCGAGGGTAGAAAAGGCACGCATCACAAAAGTAAATGTAGCCGGGAAGCGGAAGGGTTGGTCATAGGCGATCTCATAGAGATCATCACTAATAGCTGCAATGGATTGCTCCTCAAAGGGTTGATCCATGAAATTATCTAGCATATACTGGATGGAGCGTCGCACGGGGCTCATATCTCCGGTAGGAGCCAAAGCGCCCACTTCAATGAGGGATTTCACGACGCGATCGGCATCCTTATTAGCAATGCCAAATAGTGTTTCCATCAGCTTTTCCCGCAGATTAGAAGTAATCCGCCCCATCATACCGAAATCATAAAAGATTAGCTGTCCCTGGGGACTAACGGCAATATTACCCGGATGAGGGTCAGCATGGAAAAAGCCATCATTAAGGAGTTGTTGTAAATAGGCTTTAGCCCCCATTTGAGCCAGTTGTTTCCGGTCCAAACCCGATGCTTCCAAGGCTTCATAGTTACTAATTTTAATTCCCGGAAGATACTCCAAAGTCAAGACCCGTGGGGATGAAAATTGCCAGCAAACCCGGGGAACCTGAACCCAATCACAATGGCGGAAATTACGCCGGAAGGTATCCGCATTGCGGCCCTCATTAAGATAGTCTATTTCCTCCCAGAGAATTCGGCAACATTCGTCATAAATTCCCAGCCAGTCGCGACCTCGACCCCATTTAGGATGATTTTGGAAATAGCGAGCAATACCTTTAAGAATAGCTAGATCGACCTCAAATAGCTGTTTAAGTCCAGGTCGTTGGACTTTGACCACCACATCAGCACCGGAGTAGAGTTGAGCCTTGTGGACTTGGCCTAAACTAGCGGCGGCTAGGGGAACCGGGTCAAAGTTGCGAAATAGTTGCTCAACGGATTTACCAAAATCTTGGTCGATGATTTCCCGACATTGTTCATAGGGAAAAGCGGGGACGCGATCCTGTAGTTTAGAAAGTTCCTCGACATATTCACCGGGGAATAGGTCAGCACGGGTGGAGAACAGTTGACCTAATTTGATAAAGGTTGGTCCTAGGTCTAGGAGGCTTTCCCTGACCCAGATAGCCTGCTGTCTCTTTCTGACCAGTTTTTTTTCTTCGGTGTAACCACCTATGTAACTCCATTGTTTACCATCTCTCCACAGCCACCCTAGCCATAGGAGAACAAAGGTCCAAATGTCAATAAATCGCCGTTGACGGGAATAATGTTTACGGTTCCAACGGTAGGATTTTTGACCATAGGGTTTGGGAGTGGCTGAAGCCACTGGGTTAGGTGGGATATTTTCATGGTTCCGGTAGGGATGATTTGACTCATCAAGGGGAACAGACACTCGCGTTTCCAAAATTGCGTTTCCAGCTAATCAATGGGTTTAATTAAGGATGTATGACAGGATGTATGGCAGTGGTCTGCACTTAGGCTTGGTTACGGTAACGCTGTAGTTCCGATCGCATTTGGGCAATTTCCGCCCGGAGGTCGTCGATAGTTTCCTGTAAATCAACTGATTCGGAACCAAAGCCACTATTGTCAGCCATTTGATTGATACCCTGTTTTTCCGCCTCAGAATCAGCCTTCTGGATGACCTGATTGGTAAAATCACGGAGTTTCTCCCGTTGTTCGGCATCAAATTTGCCTAATTCACTCAGGCCATTGGACAAGATGTTTTCAATTTGTTCATAGAGTCCTTCTGCTAAGGCCCGGCCCACAAAGAAAGAATGAACAGATGGCTTACTCATATAAAAGTTTTGCTAAGTTCCGTAACAAATTATAGCGCGGTATATGAATCTAGCAAAGGATGGGATGTATATCTACCATAGTTCTGGGAACTAAGAGGGTCTGGCTGGTCTTCCCGTCAACCTGTGGGTTGGCTTTGCGGGCCGGGCTGAGGAGATTTCCCTAACCATGATTTAATTGTGAGGTGCTTCCTAGTAATAAAAAATTTACTCAAACTTACACAAAAACCAAAAACCTGTATAATAGCAACAAGCACAATAACAGGAGTTAAAGTGCCCAAATTATGTTACACCCAAAGAAGCCGGGAGAAATATTCTCCGTCAGTGCTGCCACCTTAGAAAGAAAGGTGTTTTAGCGGCTGTAACGAAAGTTATATCTTTACCCCGTGATTGGGTAGGCGCACGAAACATTATGCTTCGTGCTTTGCGGGCTACTGCCGTTGTCTTTCAAGAGTTGTCTTCCCAGATAATGCGATACTTTTTCAATCTGCGTAAAGCTTTCATAAGTTTTGTAAAGGTTTGAACAAGTTAAATGTAGCACAGTGGCAGCCATGGTTGTTAATTGAACTCATATAGCCATTTGTCAGCTAATAGATTAGTTCAATCCGGTCAATTTTTCTGGGGGTCGGTATCTGCGGGCAGTTTCAGGACTATGGTGGCTGCCACTGTTTATAGGAGCGCAAAAGTTTCAAAGAACTAATCGAGAAGTGATCTGATTACGACTGCATAAATTGACGATCGCCCAACTGGTGACAAATCCAAATATGGCGGTTATGAGAATGGTAGTGGCTGAAATGGGTTCCAGGAGGCCGGGAGATATTTTTTTCACGATAAATTCAAAAATTTCTATTGATAAGTGGTGGGCTAAATAAATGCCAAATGAACAAGCGCCTAGGTTCTGAATTATGGGGTTGTCTTTCATTAAATATGATAGGGCGATCGCTAAGATTAGGGAACTGTAACCTTGCAGAATTTCGGTGATGCTTGTACCTCCCGGTATCATGGAGTTAATGGGTAAAAATCCAAATGTACTCACGCAAAATATGAGGAAACTACAGCCAGCAATTAGGGGAATTTTTCGGGAAATTATGTTTTGATAATAGTCATATTTAGCCACTATTGCCGCTATAAAAACGTAGGGTAAACAGCGAATAATCCAAGCTATTATTACGAAAAATATTCGCAAAATTACTTGGTCATTTGACAGCCATGATATCTGTTCGGTTAAGCCGGAAAACGCAACATTAGCACCGAGCCTAAAACTATTGTTGGTAAATCTCAAGGTCATGTCAAGTATTAGGGAGATGATGACTCCCAACACTAAAAACCTATTTTTCTGGGAAGGCTGATTTTTCTGATTTTCTAAAAATTCGATCAATTTGATTGAGAAACTACCAAAAAATAGTAAGGGGACAAAGTAAAGATGCACTGCGGATGCTCCCATAAAAATAATGGCGATCGGGTCGGCAATTACCCCGATCGCTTCCTGGGGATTACCTAAAACTAAACTTTTGACAATTCTACTGAGCACATAAATTAAACTCCAGAAGCCATAAGGAATAATTAAACGCTGGAAGCGATCGCCAAGATTCAGTAATTTTCCTCGACTATAAAAACGATTGAAACTCAAATAAAATGAAGTCGCTAAAAAAAAGGGTACAGCAAAACTGGCTGAGATAATTAACCAGCTAGAAACCAGATCCGGAGCCCCAGTGGTACCACCACGGGAGTGCAAAACTGTGACACCAAAGGCTGCTAGACCCCGAAACAAATCAACACCAGTCAATCTTGTGGGTTTGTTCATGTGTATAGTTACGATATATTGATTTGGTCTCTTTAACGAGGAATATTTGGACAGGAATTCAATATTTGACCGATGATAACATAACTTAATCACTAGGAAGATTGACGAGTTACCACATAAATCTTAACAATCAGTGGTCAGGAAGCAGGCTTTCGTCTAAGTCCGGTCTAAGTCCCCCCACATCATTGATGGTAAGTGGGTGCGATCGCTGTCAATAAATCAGATTCAACTGGTAGATTTATTACGTTTGAACTGATTTCGGAAAAACCTAAGAGCGGGTTTTTCTATGGCGATCGTCACAATATAAGCCACCAATATAGCAAATATAGTTCTGACAATTACTGACAACTCTGGTGGTATATCCAGGGATTGTAAACTCCAGTTAAATAACCAACTACTCTGTATATGGGTTAAATATAATGAGTAAGAAATGCCTCCTAAAAACACTAAAATTCTAGTAGACACAAATCTCAATTTTTCTCGATGAGCCAGATATAAAATCACTACAAATATAGCAAAAAATATAAAAGCATACTTAGGAGTACCGGGAGAATAATCTAAGGCTCTGGCTAACACACAGGCGACAATTAAGAACACACGATAGATAGTTACACTATTGACTTGACATTGATACAGAATTAAGCCAGCAATAAATAAGGGGGCTCTGCCTCTTAAAAGAATGAAATTAAATTTGATATAATTCCTAATAAAGGATATAAATTCAGATAAATTATCCCATTTAAATAAACCGACAATATCAGGATATACTAATGCTTGATTGCTGGGCAAATTTCCGATAATGGTTAATGATAATTCAGGAGATTGGTAGGCTCTGAAGATATCAAAAACAATTAATATTAGCCAAATCCCACAGATGATATCAATATATTTCAAAAGTCGAGATTGGTAGAGAATAAGGATAATAGTATAGAATGCTAATTCTAGGGTCATAGTCCAGTAGACAATATTAATATTTCGTGAACCGACCATTTCTTGAAACATGGAAAAATTTATTAATATATCATAGAGATTATCACTTCTTAATGGCCTTTGACTAATATAGGCAATAACTATGGTAGTAATTACAGAAAACCAATAGGCGGGATAGAGTCTAAACACACGACCCATGATAAAATCTATACTATTGTTGATTCTTTGAAAACTTATTAAAATTACAAAACCACTAATTATAAAAAACAACTGTACGAATTCTTCAAGATAGGAAAAATAATAATATAAGTTATGGGGAGACCATTGATAGGAACCAGCATAGTGAAACAGAACAATAGCTAAGGCGGCTAAACCTCTAATTCCATCAAGTTCTAAAAAACGCTTGGACTGGTTCATGGTTGGCGGATGATAGTATTTATCAGTTAGCTAAGTTACCACAAATACTCAGGTTTGAGGGAATAGTAGAGCAAAGGCGAGGATATTGAGGAAAGGAAGCCTTTAGTAAATGCAGAATAACGGGGCATTTTTGTGTTTCTTGTTGTTGTCTGTCGTCTGTTAAGAAGTTTCCTCCTATCAAATCTGATATTTGGGAAACCAATAGAATTAGATTAGGCTCAAATCAAGAGTTGGATGGAGACACAAAATTTTTATCCCTGGGGTCTGAAAGTGAAAAACTGGGATAATTCCCAATCTGGTTGGCTTGGTCTTGGGGGTATAAACTCATCCCAACGTTTTGGGTTCTCTTCCTCTAGTATACGATCGCTCGATCGCCGTTGATTATTTAACCACTGATCATAATCATCCTCAATCTCCCGTTGAGGTAACGTGGTAGGTAAATCCTGATCGAGAGGTGAGTTGTTGAGAATGTTAGGGTTAACTGGTGCTAACTCTGGTAACTCTAGGGGATAAGAGGGTCGAAAGTCCTCAATAGTCGTCTCGTGGGAACCTCTAGCAGGTATGCGATCGCCATAATGTTCTGTTGGCCCGTTGCGGGTATGATCATCCCGAGAGTTCTGAGTTGGTGAAGGTTCCAGGGCTGGGTAATTCTGCCAATAGGATGAAGTCGGGGACTCAGGAAAGGCTTGATCAGCATAATCATCCGTACTGGTAATGCCTCCAGAACTATTATAGAGCGATTGGTCATGCTCCTGAGTTTCTGAAAAAGCCACATCTTTGAGCAATTCTGCCAGATTGGTACTACCATCGCCTAATAATTCCAGGTCATTAGCAGGACCAGGCAGGCCCTGATTTTCTCCCACTAGGGCGGGTGTTTCAAAGATAGGGGAATTGGGATCTATGACCAAGCCTAGCTCTTTTTCAGATTTCAAATCGCCGTTGCTGGGTGGGGTAGCTAATTTTTGACTATAGCTGCGGGTAATGGCAAACCCTAACCAACCGGATATCATAGACGTGAGCAAAAATACTAGCAACAGCCCCCATTGCGGAACAGGCGATCGCCTAATCTGTTTGGTAGTAGATTGTTGCCGCTCATACTCTGCTGGGGTGGCAGAATTATCATTAGGGGTGTCGGTTTCTGTTTCTCGATTATGGTTGTGGTAGGGGATTTTGATCACAGTTTCCCTGATAATTAGGGCTTTTTCCGGGGTAGGGAGGATATTCAACCATTCCGAGATATTAGAGGGACGATTTGAGGCTTCTATCTCTAATCCCCAGCGCACAGCTTCTTCTACTTCTGGGTTTAAGTCTGGGTGCAATTTCCCCACCGATGGTTTTTCAACTCCGATTAATTGTCCTGTGAGTTGGTTCGCACATAGGGGCGCTTCTAGGGGTGTTTCCCCAGTTAACAGATAGTACAGTAGGGCAGAGAGTGCATAGATGTCTGTGGCTTGGCTAGGTTGTTCATTGGGAAGATATTGTTCAAGGGCTGCATATCCACCGGAGAGACGACGGTTATAAATATAACGGTTGAGTTGATCAGGTTTGAGATGATTACCGACTCCCAAACCACTAAGTATCACGGAATTAGCCCCCGTCGGCTTAATAATGTAAGCAGGTTGCAGGTTACAGTGAATGAGTCCTTGTTGATGAATTGCTTGTAGGGCTAATGCGATTTGGCGAATGTAGTGAATAGCCTGTGGGACGGGTAGGGGGGGCTGAGTTTTTAGGTAGTCTTGTAGAGATTGACCGGGAGTGTAGGTCATCACTAAAAATGGAAAGCCCTGTTCATCAAATAAGTCTATAACCCCGACTAAATTAGGATGCTGACAGCGACTCCAACGTTTAGCGATCGCTATCAATTGATGTCGCAGTTGTGGGATATTTTGATCATCGTCCAGGTTGGGGTCAAGGGTTTTAATGGCCACCATTTGACCTGTTACCTGATTAGTCCCCCTGTAGGTAATACAGAAATCTCCCTGACCTAAAATCCTATCAATTCGATATTTTCCATTCCCAACAGTGGTTAAGTTCATTTCCCGACCTTCCAATTTTAGCCCTAATCGTTGATCTGGTTCCGGCTATTATGCGATCGCCAATCACCATAGTTATACCAGTCCCAGGATAGTCTAATCCCTTTTCGCGATAGTAGTGTGTTCCTTAACCTTGATTTAGCCATAATTGCAGCCAGTCCCTTCTGACAAGGTGTTAGGGGGTTGCCGTTTCCTGTGGGTTAGATTGAGTTTTAGAGGCATTGTTGCCGCGCGTAGCGATCGCCACCCCCGTTAGAATGACTATGGCTCCTAATATTAATCGCCTTGAGGGAACTTCTGCAAATAGCAGATAGCCCAAAAAACTCGCCGCCACAGGTTCTAGTAAAATCGCCAGTGTGACTAAGGTGGGGGAAGTACGGTTAACCGCCCAATTAAAGCTGGTGTGGCCAATTAGTTGGGGAACTAATCCCATCAGGATTAGATAAAAATAGACTGTGGCAGAATGACCAGTATAGTTAACTCCCCATAGTAGGGGTAGGGGTAGCAAAATCATCGCTCCTACAGTATAGGCGATCGCTATATATGCACTGAGGGATAGTCCCCGCTGTTGTGCTTCTCTTCCTAACATCAGATAAAGGGCGGCGGTGATCGCACCCATTAGGGCTAAAATATTCCCGGCGATCGGATTACTAGCCACTGTGGATAATTTAGTATCTGCTAAACCGATGATCATACCTCCACTCAGAGCGATCGTCATTCCTAATATGGTCGCTTTCCCAGGTCTTTCGTGCCACCATAGCCAAGATAACACCGCTACCCAAATAGAACTGGTAGTCACAATAGTAGTTGATGCCGCAATCGATGTATAAGATAGGGAAGTTATCCAGACAGAAAAATGGGTGGCTAAACATATTCCAGCGCCAATGGCGTAGAATATCGCCTCTCGTTTATAGGTGCGCCAGGAAACTCTCCCCCAGGTAGGGGTCAGCAATAAAGCTGCAATAGATAGCCTGGAGGCGGATATTAGCAAGCTAAACCCTACCCCCCGCAGCCCCGCTGCATCAATGGCTAAACGCACGAAAATTGACCCCGTAGAGATGGCTACCACACCAAGAAAGACGATCGCTATAACTAGCCAATGGGGGGATTTATTTAAGGTTTTCATGGGGTGGGTATCTGATATGGTTTCATATATTATGGTCTGATGGAGTCAGGTAGCCGATGAAGATTAACACAATATTTGTACATCCTGTTAAGGGTTTGACCGCGCAAGTATGCGATCGCGTCCAATTGGTGGAAAACTTTGGCATTCTTGGCGATCGCGCATTTGCTTTGATGTTTACAGATATGGGAGACCCGCAACCCCTGACTCCCTGGCTATCAAAAAAGCATTTTGCTGTTCAAAATGATTGGGGACAGTTAGCTAGTCTCAATTGTGCTTATGATACTACCAGTCAGACCTTAGAAATTACCAAAAATGGCGAATTGTTGGCTGCGGCTAATTTAGGGACTGAAACCGGACGCGATCGCATTAGTGCTTTTTTCAGTGAATATCTACACTCTCTCACCCCTAGTACCTCTGCTAGACATCCCCAATATAGTCCTGTGCGTTTGGTGGGAACCACTACCGGGGACACTCGCTATCAAGACCGTCACCAAGGACAGATTTCTATTATTTCTCAGGCTACCCTCGATGATATTGCTGAAAAAGTCGGGGTTAATTACATTGATCCGCGCCGTTTTAGAGCGAATTTTATAGTTGATAATATTCCCGCTTGGTCGGAATTTAACTGGGTAGGAAATCGCCTAAAATTGGGATCAGCTTTGGTGGAAGTCACCGCGCCTATTGGTCGCTGTCTGAATATTGATGTTAACCCAGATACAGGCGATCGTGATATCTCTCTCCTCTCTCAACTCTCCGCCAAATTCGGACACGCTCAAACTGGAGTCATTGCTAAAGTTATCACTGGTGCAGTTGTCACCACTGGAGAAACCCTAGCAATTAAATAGTCTCAATAATTGATTATTACAACCTCCTATAAATCAATTTAATTTTGCATAAAATAACCCACCCAACCATCAATTATAATATATACCAGAGTCGGGCAATGGGTATCATTTAACTTTGGTGAGGACAAACACACTGCCAACATTGCCTCTGCCAATCCGCATATCTTCGTCTAAATAAGTAATATCTAACCATCCTTGTTGTTGCTGTTCTTGGAGGGTAAAATCTACAGCCAAGAACTTTTTATCAGATTCAATTTCATCAATAAACTGATTAGGGTATTGATAGGATATGAGGCGCTGTAAGCCGATGACAAAACGGTTGAATTTGACCTGAACTCGCTTTTGAGAAACCGCTTCAAATCGGGCAGCCACACTAACCATGCCTTCCAAATAGGGGATACCGACAATTTCAGCAATGTTGTAAATTTTGCCAGTGCGGGCGCGAATACATTGATAAATCTGCCCCAAATTATAAAACGGAAAGCGGTCAATCCCCAAGAGTTCTTGGCTGTTGGTGTAAAGTAGTCGCCAATTGCCATCTAATAACTCAAGTGCTTCTACAGGTCGAGGGGTGGGATTATAATCTTCCAATTGAGCGATCGCAGAGAGAATAGCAGTTTTGTCGCTCTCTGTAGCCAGTAAACCTCGATTTTTCCCGGCAATGGCTTCTAATAAAGTCGCTTTTTTGAGCATATCACAATGTTTTGGGGATAAATTTAGGGAACCCAGGTGGTTTTCAGGGCTAGTTTAACCTGCTATAATAGCTACCAATCCCATAGTATAGCGATCAAAGTACCGACCTGCCCCTAAAATGTGCCAAAATCTGAAATTTTCTTGAGGCTAAACTGAATGCTTCCTAAAGTTATTGGTGGGCGCTACAAATTACTGAAAAGGATTGGAGGAGGAGCATTTGGCCAGACCTATCTGGCCGAGGATAGTCAGTTGCCTGGAAACCCTGAATGTATCGTTAAGCAACTCAAACCTCAAATTACTGATCCAGGAACCCTACAAACAGCTAGAAGGCTATTCAACAGCGAGGCTCAAGTGTTGCATAGCTTAGGTTCTCGCCATCCTCAAATCCCGACATTGTATGCTTACTTTGAAGAAGACCAGGAATTCTATCTGGTACAGGAGTTAGTAAGGGGGGAACCCCTAACAGAAGAACTACCCCATGGCAGCCATTGGACAGAAGCCCAGGTAATTGACTTTTTGGAGGATATTCTGTCAATTTTGGATTATGTCCATCAGCAAAACGTGATCCATCGGGATATTAAGCCCTCTAATATTATGCGACGCCATGCCGATCAAAAGTTGATGCTGATTGACTTTGGGGCGGTTAAACAAATTCAGAAAGCAGCCGGGGGTAGTGATTCTAATTTGACCGTTGCTATTAGTACATACGGCTATTCGCCACCAGAGCAACTTCAGGGGAAACCCCATTTTAGCAGTGATTTGTATGCGGTGGGAATGACGGCAATTAGGGCTTTAACAGGTATTCACCCTCACCAATTAGAACGAGATCAGGCGGGAGAATCAATCTGGAAGCCGAAAGCCTGTGTTAGTGACGGACTGTGTGCTATTTTAGACCGGATGGTGGCATCTCATCTGGTCGATCGCTATCAGTCCGCCGCAGAGGTTTTGGCTGACGTGAAACGACTTAAACAGGTGGTAAATGACCCAACTATCCTCACCAATGCAGGGGGAGTAGTCGCCGCCACTCAAGTGCGCCCCCCCTCTACTGGGGGACATATTTCCGGGGAAGAAACCAGACAACAAACGGTGACGGGAACTGGAGGGGGAAATAATTTACCTCCAACTATTGCACCCTCACCTAGTGCGGGTGTGGCGCAGTTGCCAACTCTGGTTAACCCCAATCCGACAAAGGTTTCCAAAGGGTCATCGGTCAAAGGATTGTATGTCGGGGCGGCTTTGGCTGGGTTGCTGGTATTTTTGGGATTGTTTGAGCTAGTAGTGCCGACTTTTAGACCTGCTTACTATGTGCGCCGGGGTAATCAACTGTTAAACGATGGTAACACCGAAGATGCTCGCAATATGTTTGTTCGCGCTACTGAAATTCAACCTAATCATGCGGCTGCTTGGGCGGGTCAAGCCGATGCTTTGGCGGAATTGGGAAGGCACGATCGCGCTTTGGTAGATTATCAAAAAGCTCTGGAACTAGACCCGGATAACTCTGATGTGCTGACGAGTAAGGGAACATTACTTTACCAAACGGGAGAACCCCAGAAGGCTTTAGATGCTCATGAACAGGCGATCGCTATTGATCCTAATAATGCCAGGGCTTGGCATGGTAAGGGTATTGCTTTAATTGGTTTGCAGCGATACGATGAGGCGGTGTCGGCTTTTGAGCAGGCGAAGACTATTAGACCATCTGCTCCTAGTGTTTGGCAAAGTAAGGCGCTCGCTCTCGAATATCAGGGGAAAATGGCTGAGGCGGCGCAGGTGTATTCCGAAGCACTGGCTACCTATGATGATATTTTGAGAGAACAACCTCGACGAGCCGAAATTTGGGTGGAACGCGGTTCTGTACTGAGTAAGTTGGGCCGCCATGAACAGGCTTTAGAGTCCTATCAGAAGGCTTTGGAAATTAACCCACAGCACTTTCAAGCCCTACTACAAAAGGGCAATGTCTTGTTTTCTCCCCTCGGACGTACTGAAGAGGCGGTGAGGATATCAGATCGCGCTATTGAAGTTCAGCCAGAGTCTCATCTAGCTTGGCATAATCGAGGCTCTATCCTGGCTGGTGGTCGGGGAGATTTTGAAGGGGCGATCGCCGCCTATGACCGAGCGATTGAGTTGCGGCCTTCCTTTGTCCCGGCTCTACGAGATCGGGGGTTTGCTCTCAGCCAGTGGAGTCAGGCGCTAAGGGCTGAAGGAAATACGTCAATGGCTAATGCCAAGATTAATGAGGCTCTGGAGTCTTTCGACCGGGCTTTGAATATTAATCCTAATGACCATCAATCATTAGTGGGTAGGGCGATCGCTTTTAGTCATCAAGGGCGCTATGACGAGTCGCTCAATGCCTTCGATAAAGCCCAGGAAATTCAACCCCAAGATCCCTTGATTTTGGTGAATAGGGGTTTAGTTTTGGAAAGAATGGGCCGATATAACGAGGCGATCGATGCTTATGATGAAGCTCTGAAAATTCAACCCGGTTTCCCCCCGGCGGTGCGATCGAAAAATCAATTGCAACAGCGCCTATAATTCACGTAAAACTCCTGGGAGGGTTGGAAGCTCCGTGATTGATCGCGGAGAGGAAAACCGACTCAAGCGGCTGACCG
>NZ_JBIMLI010000045.1:0-34225 GCF_051859755.1 Limnospira sp. | reverse complement strand
CATTTTCAGTTAGTCCTGGTAGATGTGGTTTTGAGCCTATCCCAGAGTAGATATCTGCTGGGGATGGCACTATCAATTATATCTGATTATACGCCCATGGTGGATTTTTTAGGTGCTGGCTATACATCAGATTTCTACTCGTGTATTTGGGTTGGGGTGTACCGACGGAGATTATACCATTTTTAAGGTTGGGTGCGCCACAATGATTAATTATTATAAAAAACCCCGATTTTGTAGGTGGTGATTTGATGGGGGGAAAACTGTATATCTGTGGATTGGGTCAGGTGAAATCATCCTAACCTACCTTAGACCCACCTAGTCCCACGACTACATAACAAAATAACCAGTCAGCAAGATATGGGCGGATTTGGGAAAAGAAAATGTGACGATCGCACAAAATCTGTTAGAATGGAAAACGATAATTTTGCATCGACCTAGAACTCAAAAACTGATGCTGCCAAGGCAAGAACTACTTAACGGAATTGAAAATCGAGATTGTATCGCCAGAATTATCGACCTGGCGGAACAGGCTTTAAAAACCTGGGAAATTACCCAAACCGAGTTTCTCTCACCCCCAGAAATCGCAGAAGCACAAGGAATTTTTCGGCGACTGACAGAAATACAAGCGTTATCCTGGGGGGGTTATCCGCAAGCAGAACGTCAGCGAATGGCGATCGCACGATCAGAAATCCCCCTCGACTCAAGCCATGTAGAAATCGCAGCGATCGACATTTCCGGGAACTTTTTATTTGATACCGCGACTCACCGGGATTTTTTGGGTTCCTTATTAGGGACGGGAATTGTCCGGGAAAAAACTGGGGATTTAATAGTGTTAGGAGAACGGGGAGCCCAGGCTATTGTGATTCCTGAATTGGTGGAATATCTGGAGATGAACCTAACCCAAGTGCGGACAGTTCCCGTTAAGGTGCAACCGATTGATTTAAGCGAGTTGAAAGTTCGAGAACCTAAGAAAAAAGCCATGACTACGGTTGAGGCTTCTTTGCGTTTAGATGCGATCGCTTCTGCGGGGTTTGGGATGTCTCGGAGTAAAATGGTCAACCTCATTGATGGCGGTGATGTGCGAGTTAATTGGAAAGAAGTTAAACAAGCCAGCATTGCTATTAAAACCGGAGATTTAATCGCTATTCGCGGGAAAGGCAGATTGGAAATTGGGGAGGTTTCTGTCACCAAAAAACAGCGCTATCGAGTCGAATTAACTAGATATAATTAACTGATAATTAAACTATGTGGCAGGTGCAACCATCCCGAAAAATTCCTGATTGGATGATAGCAGAAATCCGGCGACATCACCCTAATATTTCCGGGAAATACTTGTCTCAACTGTTACTCTCTCGGGGAATTTCTACACCGGAAAAGTTGACTAGATTTCTGGAAATTGACAGCTATCAACCCGCCAGTCCCGCTGAATTTGGGGCGGAAATGCAGCAGGCGATCGCTCGATTAACTCTCGCTTATCAGAGATGTATCAGCCACAATAACCCTGAAAAAATCGTGATTTGGGGAGACTTTGACCCAGACGGTATCACCGCGACCGCCGTTTTGTGGGAAGGGTTGCGACAGTTTTTTGGGTCCTCTGTTTCCTACACTATTCCTAACCGTTTGACCGACTCCCACGGACTAAACCAACCGGGAATTGAAACGTTGGCGGCGCAAGGTTGTAGTCTGATTATTACCTGCGATACCGGAAGCACAAACTTAGCCGAATTACAACTCGCGCAAAATTTGGGTATTGATGTCATTATCACAGACCACCATACCTTACCACCCACACGACCCCCCGTCGTGGCGATTATTAATCCCCGCAATTTACCCTCAGACCATCCCCTTTATCATCTCTCAGGAGTAGCGATCGCTTATAAGTTAGTAGAAGCATTATATATGGCTTTACCAGGCGTTTCTCAACAGCCTTTAGAGAATTTACTCGACTTAGTGGCTATTGGTTTAATTGCGGATTTGGTTGAAATTACCGGAGACTGTCGCTACTTAGCCAAACGGGGGATTCAACAACTCCAAAAACAACAGAAAAACCCCACCCGTCCGGGAGTTTCCCAATTGCTGAAATTATGCAAAAACAATGGCGATCGCCCTACGGATATATCCTTTGGTATCGGTCCGAGAATTAATGCAGTTAGTCGCATTTATGGGGACGTTAGTTGTGTGGTGGAATTACTCACCACCCGCGACACCCAACAGGCGTACAAATTAGCCTGGAATACGGAAATAGCCAACAGTCGCCGCCGAGAGTTGCAGAAAAATCTCGCCTATGATGTGCGGAAAAAGCTGCAAAAAATCGACTTATCTACTACTTATGCGATCGTCCTGAGTGACCCTCAATGGTATGTGGGATTATTAGGATTAGTCGCGGGTCAAATCGCCCAAGAATATCGTCGCCCCACTATTTTACTGACTACCGAAGGCGGTACCGAAACCGGACTAGCTAGGGGGTCAGCCAGTTCAATTCATCCTATTGACCTCTATGATTTAGTATATAGTCAACGGCATCTATTGCATAGTTTTGGGGGTCATCCTTTCGCCGCCAGCTTGAGTTTACCCATTGAGAATATCCCCATATTTAAACAAGTCATAGACCAGCAACTCCGACAACGTATGGGGGGAATATTACTCCCTCAATCTCCCATTATAGTCGATTTGGTTTGTACTGTGGCAGAATTGGGTTATAATTTATTCCAAGAACTAAAATTGCTCGAACCCTGTGGAATAGGAAATCCAGTCCCCAAGTTATTAATTAAGAATTGTTGGTTTGAGAATGTTTGGAATAAAAATATTGTGGATTTACGGCGTAAACAAGTTAAGTATATTAAGACTACCTATCAGCTATTTGATGATTCTACGGAATCAGGTTTTCCTGGGGTTTGGTGGGGTCACTATAAAGAAGAATTACCCCCCGGTCGATATGATGCGATAGTCGAGTTGGATTTTAATACTAATAGAAGTAAGTGCGAAGTGCGATTATTAGCTGTGTGTCCAGCCTTATCAGAAGCTGAGATTAACCCGCCATTAATTACTGTTGAGATAGTGGATTTTCGGAATCGTGAACATGGGGAAAGTACAGTTTTACTTGGTGAGAATAACCCCATAGAAAGTAGTTATTTGGTGGTGAGTAATTGTCCGACCAGTTGGGAGGAATTAACAGCCAAGTTTATTGAGGCTTTCAACGCTGAGAAAAAATTGGCGATCGCCTATTCTCTCCCTCCCAGAATATCACCCCCAGAAGTGTGGGAAAAACTCACCGAAATCGCGGATAATTTAAGCCATAATCACCAAGGGATTAGTCCCCAGGAATTACGAGAAATCTTGGGAATTGGGGATATAGCTTTAAGTAGGGGTTTAGATTGTTTAAAATCCCTAGGCTACCAGATAGAATTAGCCGAGGATACCCCATCAAATAAGCAGTTATATATTACATCCCAGACTACTGCTGACCGGGGGGATATCTGTGAAGATGACGATGATTTTGCCACCTTACTAGACATCTTTTTTATCACCATTGAAGAAGAAAAATTTACCCGCCAATATTTCTGTGAAGTTTCCCTAGAAACCATCCAGGCTACCTGTAGAATGAGTCAACTCAAATCAATTTATAGTTTCCCCGGATAGTCGCCATTGTAGCACCGAGAAGCGATCGCCTTTCCAGCCACTTCCGCCATTTTAGGGATTGATTGACAATCTTTGTACAAATTCCTGATATTCTGGGGTAGCTATTCCTTCCTGTAACTTAGCTAAAACCTGCGCCATATTACCCGATAATAGCGCATTTACATCTAACCATAAACCTGGGAAAAATGTACTTTTCAGACAACCAGAATTATCTATCTGTTGTAGCTGATAGCGTCCTTCACAGAGTACATACCAGCGAAATTCTGACCCATCAACCAGCCAGACTAAATATTCCCTTACACCATTACGGCGATAGGCGTGTAGCTTATCGTGGAGGTCTTTTGAGGCGCTACTGGCTGCAATTTCTACAATCAATTCTGGCGGTCCTTCTATATAATCATCCTCACTAATGCGCGACTGTCCCCCCGCCGCCTCTTCGATACGCAATAAAGCATCTGGTTGCGGTTCATTATCCATGTCTAGGCGAACACTGGTGTTGTCACAAACCATAATGTTAGGCGTAAAACTGCGGTAAAAAACCAGCCAACCCATAACATCACTATGAGGTTTTCCGTGTTGTCGGACCCTAACAGGGGATGTCATATAAACGACTCCTTCCACTAATTCAGCCTTTTTTATGTCCGGTAGCAAACTATAGCGCCGCTCAAATTCTATCATCGATAAGCGATCGCCATTTTCCAAAGTTGGGAGAATTGTCTGAGAACCTGATGGAGTATAATTCATAACATCACCTAACCATTAAAGTCTATTATTTATTATAGCTATCAGCGATCGCCTTTCCAGCCACTTCCGCCATTTTAGGGATTCATTGACAATCTTTGTACAAATTCCTGATATTCTGGGGTAGCTATTCCTTCCTGTAACTTAGCTAAAACCTGCGCCATATTACCCGATAATAGCGCATTTACATCTAACCATAAACCTGGGAAAAATGTACTTTTCAGACAACCAGAATTATCTATCTGTTGTAGCTGATAGCGTCCTTCACAGAGTACATACCAGCGAAATTCTGACCCATCAACCAGCCAGACTAAATATTCCCTTACACCATTACGGCGATAGGCGTGTAGCTTATCGTGGAGGTCTTTTGAGGCGCTACTGGCTGCAATTTCTACAATCAATTCTGGCGGTCCTTCTATATAATCATCCTCACTAATGCGCGACTGTCCCCCCGCCGCCTCTTCGATACGCAATAAAGCATCTGGTTGCGGTTCATTATCCATGTCTAGGCGAACACTGGTGTTGTCACAAACCATAATGTTAGGCGTAAAACTGCGGTAAAAAACCAGCCAACCCATAACATCACTATGAGGTTTTCCGTGTTGTCGGACCCTAACAGGGGATGTCATATAAACGACTCCTTCGACTAATTCAGCCTTTTTTATGTCCGGTAGCAAACTATAGCGCCGCTCAAATTCTATCATCGATAAGCGATCGCCATTTTCCAAAGTTGGGAGAATTGTTTGAGAACCTGATGGAGTATAATTCATAACATCACCTAACCATTAAAGTCTATTATTTATTATAGCTATGATAGCCGGATAATACCGCTTCATGAATTAGCAAATAGGTAATTTACCCGATCGCACAGCGTGTATATATTCACTACCAGAATCCGGCCATCCCCGCCGATCCGAGGCTTCTCCTGGCTGTCCCCAACCCAATTGTAACAACATCTCTAAGAAATGGGATTTTTCCCACTTCCAAACACAAGCCCACTCAGTCCTTTGGGCGATCGCATCTATATCAGAACCCTTAATTTTGCGGTGATTTTTCCCACCATTCAGACTCAAATATAAATCCATATTTTGCGTCACCCGATACCAGAAATCAATCAACCTATCCTTAGCCTGTTTGAGAATTGCCAAATCTTCTGGTAAAGCAATCAGTTGTTCTCCAATCATCGGATAATCTAGGCTAATTTCTGCCACTTGTATCTGTCGCCACACAATCCCAGAAACCTGATTTTCCCGTTGATATTCATGAACCGCCGCCTTAAAATCCTGATAGGCGGTAAACTTCTGAATAGCATCAGGTTTCAAAAAGTGATCAATCACCGGATTTCCCACCCCAGGGGTCGCCTTTAAATTCAGTCTTTTACCGTTTAAACAAGCCCTTTTCTCCTCTTGCAAAATGTGTAGCAGTTCCTGTGTAGTATAAACTTTGGACATGGAAACTATCCCCTAAAAGGCAGCGGGAGGCAGCCCATAACAATTAGTAATTAACTATTAATTGACTCCTCCCGGAACTCCTGATTTACTAAGCAGACTGATTATCAATCACCTGATTTTCTTGGCGTAGATAGGCTTGAATAAACCCATCCAATTCACCATTCATCACATCATTAATAGCCGTCGTTTCCTCACCAGTCCGCAAATCTTTAACCATCTGATAGGGATGAAATACATAGTTGCGGATTTGATTTCCCCAAGCCGCCTCTACCAGGTCGCCGCGAATTTCTGCGATCGCCTGCGCCCTTTGTTCCTGCGCCACGACCAATAACTTAGCTTTCAGTAAAGCCATGGCTTTTTCCCGGTTTTGTAGTTGGCTACGTTCCTGCGTACAACGAACCGCTATCCCCGTGGGAATATGAACTATGCGGACCGCCGTTTCCACCTTATTGACATTCTGACCACCCTTTCCCCCAGCGCGAGACGTGGTAATTTCCAGGTCTTTTTCCGGGATATCTAAATTTATAGCCCCTTCATCCAGAATCGGCATGATTTCCACTCCCGCGAAACTGGTCTGGCGTTTACCATTGGCGTTAAATGGGGAAATTCTGACCAGGCGATGGGTTCCTTTTTCTGCCTTTAAATAGCCATAGGCGTAGGGTCCCTCCATTTCCAAAGTAGCAGATTTAATCCCCGCCTCGTCTCCTTCCGAAATTTCCGCCAGGTGGACCTTATAGCCTTGGGCTTCCCCCCAACGGGTGTACATTCGTAATAGCATTTCCGCCCAGTCTTGGGCATCCGTACCCCCCGCCCCAGCGTTAATGGTCAAAACCGCCCCACTGCGATCGTAGGGACCCGATAGCAGTTGCTGTAACTCCCAGCGATCGATATCCCGACCGAGATGGACTACATTAGACTCAGCCTCCTGTCGTAGGGACTCATCATCCTCTAACTCTAGTAACTCTGCGATCGCCCCAGTATCTTCCAGCGTCTTTCGCCAGTCCTGCTGTTGTTGCAAAACCGATTTAAGGTCACTCAAAGTCTGGAGCGTCTTTTGTGCCTGGGTTTGATCATCCCAAAAGTTCGGTTGAGCTGCTAATTGTTCCAAGTCTTGAATTTTGGCTTCAATGGCGGGTACGTCAAAGATACTCCTGGGTTTTACCCAGGCGGTCTGCCAACAATTCGATTTCTCGTTTAATGTCTGCCACTTCCATTGCGATCGTTACACACTCAGCACAGTATCTAGCGATTATAGCGCTATTTGCTAATCAGAAACAGTCAAAAACCCGGTAATGATGTCCCACAGACTCACTACCGGGTTGGTACGCCAATATGAATATATACCTAGTGATTTTTAGTAGATGCCTATTTTTTCCTGTGGGGGTCAGTTTACAAAACCCCCTCCGAACCGAAAACCAATCTTAGAACCTGCTCCTACACAGCCTGAATGTGACAAGTGATTTGGCGAATACAATAATCAACCCTGATATCTAATCTATCGCCTAGTTTTGGAAGCTCAGTCAAGATCTAAATTGTTCCTACTAACTAACGTCTAGTTTTTGCCAGAGATCGCTTTTTGACCAACCATCATACCGCCAACGGCTACCAAACCTAACAGCATTCCCGGTTCGGGAATTTCTGTCCGGCCGCCTGGTCTGCTGCTGGGGGTGTCGAACACATACAGAGTCGCATGAGACAAGCCAGGTCTTCCTGTTTCCCAGTTTAAATCCTCTAATTGGTCGATCCCGTCAAACAGATAAGCCGCAAAACCTTGACCCCCTTTCAGCACAAAGGCAAAAGTGGAATCTTTGAGGCTATCATCAAAAAACGTCAGAGTCCCTTTACCTTCACTGGTGCTGGCGATGGTGAAAAAGGCGTTCTCATCAGTGCTTCTATCAACTTTGTAGTCGTCTAGTCTAAAACCATCGATTACTGTTTGACCAAACATAGATTCAATGGCAGAAACATTGTCATTTCCACCACTATCTTGGCAAATGTAAGTTAATCCCGCAAACAAATTTTCTTGGCAAGTGGCAACGTTGCGAGGTTTTTGGGCCATGGCATCCGGTGCCAAGGTGGACACTAAGCCAGCGGCTAAAACTACGGAAGTTACTATATTTAATAATTTAACTTTCATCTTGGCTCTCCAAAAATCTAGGTGGGACTAGGCTGGAAACATGGCGTTTGTTTCCCTATCTGTCCACCATTATACCCAACACCACCAGAACCGTCCTCAGTGTTTGTACTGATTTACAGGATCTTTACATAATGCTCACACTTACTTTAAGTTTCTGTTAAGTAAAGTATCCGCTATCCAATCATATTATTTATGGATGCAATACGGTTAATAATTGACGCTAATAGATATTATCAGTTTATTTAAACTTCTTTAATTGCGGAAATTCTAGTTATCCTAACTAACTATAGTCGTATTTTCTATGATTCCCGTGAACTTAACCGCCAGAGTCTGACTCTCCACAGAACCCCGAAAATGAGATAACCCGGCAATTAGTCTTAAAGACCATAGCACCGGGTTATTGTCCCTAGTTTTTGAAGTTGAGTACAGATGCTAATTCATCTAGCTTTTGCGAGAGATGGCTTTTTGACCAACCATCACACCACCAAGGGCTACTAAACCTAACAGGGTTGCAGGTTCGGGAACTTGTGTTCCGGGAGTAGTCGGGGTGTCGAATACATACAGAGTGGCGTGAGACAGACCAGGGCCACCAGTTGACCAGCTTAAATTACTTAGTTCGCTAATACCGTTGAACAGATAAGCTGCATAGCCGTTACCACCTTTGATCACAAAGGCAAAGGTAGAATTAGCCAGTGTGGAGTCGAGGAAGTTCATGGTCCCGACACCTTCACCAGTGCTGGTGATGTCGAAAACATTTGCGATCGCGCCACTGCTGTCATCAACTTTGAAATCGGCAATTACTTCTCGTTCAAATAGCGCTGCAATGCGAGTAGCATTGTCATTTCCAGCGGGTCCACCAGATTGTTCCCGACACTCTTCAAACAAGCCACCAAAAATATTATCTTGGCAAGTGGCAGCGTTGCCAGGTCTTTGGGCCATGGCATCGGGTGCAAAGGCGGACACTAAACCAGTGGCTAAAACTGCGGCTGTGGCAATATTTAAAAATCTAACTTTCATTTCCGTCCTCCAAAAATATAAATTTAACTAAGCACTAAACACGAGGTTAGCTGTTTCAATATAGTAATTATTATACAGGAGATGACCCATTATTTCTTCAGTGTTTCTACTGATTTATAGTATATTTACATAAGGTTTAGATGGGCTTCATGAATTCAGGAAAATTAACCCATGATGATCAAAGATTGTTAGATGTAGACAAAAACTAATTAATAATTGACTTTTTTTTATATGCGATTTTTTTTTGCGGGGGAAATTTTAGTGAGAGTAGCTAGATATGGTCCAATTTTCTACCATTGAGGTGAACTTAACCCCCTCAGTTTTACATCTTCGGAGAAGGTACCCTGGATCAGAACCCCAAAGTTACCTAATCCCATGGGGTCAATTAGGGAATGTAAAGCCTCCCGCCGCCGTAATACTTGAGAAATTTTTGGGCCTTCGGAAACGGTGGCTATACGATCGCCTAATCCCAAAGCCATCATAAATAAAGCCTGTTGGGTAAAGCCGATGGTTTGGAGTCCCAGCGATCGCCCTTTTTGCTGTAAGGCGGTAAAATCTACATGGGCGGTTATATCCTGTTCACCTATATATATATAGGGGTTATTATGATGGCGATGTTGATAGTAACATTGTAGGGTTCCTTCCCGGCGAGTCGGACTATAAAGGCGATCGGCACTATAGCCATAATCAATAGTTAGCACAAATCCCCGCCGCAATTTTCTAGCCACAGTTTCTACCCACCCCAAAGCGGCTAGATTAACCTCGGTTCGGTAGCCTTCGGGGTAAGCCTCCGATAATAAATCAATACCGACTAACCGAAAATAGTCAGCTAGTTGGGGGGTGGAAAGTTCCCCGACTACTTCGGCTAATTGGTAATCGGATTTTGACCCGGTAGTGGTTAGATAAATTTCCTGTAATTGATTATTCTGGCGGGTGACTAAATGCACCGGGAAAGCGTCGATTAATTCATTGGAGAAAAAACATCCGGTAATTGAATGGTTGGCAATTTCATCTAAATCACACCAACGGATTTGGGTAAAGGGTGCGCCCAATTGCTGAAAGCGCCGCTGTTGTTCGGTTTTTAGTCGCGTGGATTTTTCGGCGATCGCATAATCTAATACCCCGACAACTTGGGGATATTGTCCTTGCAGATAGCCGATAATATCCGCAGCTAAAATTCCTTGACCCGCCCCCATTTCCACTAAGGTAAACGGTTCCGGCTTTCCCAAAATTTCCCACATTTCTACTAACTGTTCAGCTAGTAACTCGCCAAAATCTGAACCTAGGTGAGGGGAAGTGAAAAAGTCCCCCTGTGCGCCTATTTGGGGGGAGTTATGGTTATAGTAGCCCTGTTTGGGGTCATAGAGTGCCATCTCCATATACTCCGCAAAAGTAATCCGATTTTGGGGATGGTTGCCAATTCGTTGACTAATGCGATCGACCAGGGTTACAGATACCATATATCACCAAAATTTCCGCCCACAACTTCCCATTATATCATAGAAATTTTCCCCAACCTAATGATTTATATGGTAGTGGAATAATCCCCGGAATAGGGGATTTCCTCCCCAATTTCCCCTAGTCTTCTATTACCAAGATATCCCCATATTTGGGAGGCTTTATTTTTCCGTTAAACTTGATTCCCATCATAATGGTCAATGCGGTTAACCTCCCCATTGGGGTGATGCTTTAGGTCAGCGACTGTGGGGGATTAATGGGAATAGCCCCGAGGTGGCTTTGTTTTTCCAGAACTTACCCCGGAGACTGTCACCCCCAAATTGACGATTTATTAAGTTTTTACCATGGCTTCTTGATGGTGCGATCGCCCTTTTTGTCCCTACAGTTCAAAAATGTGCTATCTTGGGGTTAACTATTTGTCCAAAATATCTACAGCTAATGGGTTCGGAGATGGAAATTTTCTCGGAGGTCGGCAATGGCACTACTTTTCAATTTAAATTAAATGTGCTAGTCCGAGAACATCACCCTAGGGACAATGGTGCTAAAACTTATCAAAATTATCAGCCAAAATTAGACGATTATCCTCGGGTAAATAATCGGCGTGGTCAACATCTGATTTTGATGGTTGAGGAGAATTATTATAATCGGCAATTACTCCACCAAATTCTATCACCTCATTTTGGAATTAATGCAAGCGGTGGCTACTCAACTTAGTTTTCCCCGGCCACAGGCTGGTCTTGATCAACAACTTAAACAAGCTAATTTTAAACTAGACCGTTTGGCGCGCTTAGATGGATTAACTCAGTTGGCAAACCGTGGCAATTTTCATGAATTTTGGTGGCGGGAGTGGCGGCGTATGCACCGGTAAAAGTTGCCTTTATCCTTGATTCTGTGTGATGTCGATTACTTGAAAAAATATAACGATACTTACGGACATTTAGCGGGTGATAATTGCTTAATTAGAGTAGCTCAAGCTATCCAAGAATCAGCTATGCGTCCGGGGGATTTGGTGGCTCGTTATGGGGGGGGAAGAGTTTGCCATTATTTGATCAAATACTAACTGCGAAGGTGCTATACAAGTGGCTATGCGAATCTAGGTGGCAATTCAACAATTAAATATTCCCCTGCCTCTCTGGTGAGCGATCGCATTACTGTTAGCCAGGGTATTTCTAGCATAATTCCATCTATTAATACCTCCCCGAACTGTTAAAATCCGCAGAGTCTGCCCTATATCAAGCTCAAGAAAAAAGCCGCAATACTTATATGGTATGCAAAATGGAACGGGGCTAATTCTTAATTATTCATTAACTTTTTGATAACCACTTGCTAGTTATAGTATGATAGGATAGTATAGTTATCAATTCAGGATAAATTAACTATGGATCAAGTTGCTAATTGGGACTGGAAAAAGCTACAAAATGGGTCGGATATTCGGGGAGTCGCCATAGCAGGTGTAGCCAATGAACCAGTTAACCTAACTCCTGAAATTGCCACTATCTTAGGTAAAGCCTTCGCGAGTTGGGTCAGCCAAAAACTGGGTAAAAATACCGCAGAATTAACTATGGCGGTAGGTAGAGATAGTCGTCTATCTGGACCTGTGCTAAGTCAAGCAGTTATGGAGGGAATTATATCCACTGGGGCTCAGGTTTATGATTTGGCGATCGCCTCAACTCCCGCCATGTTTATGAGTACCGTTACCCCCGGCTGGGAATGTGATGGCGCAATTATGTTAACCGCCAGCCACCTCCCCTTTAACCGTAATGGCTTAAAGTTTTTTACCCCCCAAGGAGGCTTAGGAAAGCCGGATATTTCCGAGATTTTGGAGTTAGCGAAACTCAACGATTTTGCCAAATCTCCCACCCCTGGTTCTATTATACAACATGATTTTATTTCTGTCTATGCCGAAGGATTAGTTAATACCATTCGCCAAGGTGTCAATCATCCCACCAACTTGGAACAGCCTTTAACTGGATTAAAAATAATCGTTGATGCTGGCAATGGTGCGGGGGGATTTTATGCCGAAAAAGTCTTAAAACCCCTAGGGGCTGATACCACAGGGAGCCAATTTTTAGACCCTGATGGCACATTCCCTAATCATGTTCCCAACCCGGAAAATCAAGCGGCTATGCAGTCAATTTGTCAAGCGGTTATTGACAATAAAGCCGATTTTGGGATTATTTTTGATACCGATGTAGATCGGGGTGCAGCCGTTGATCAGTTGGGGAAAGAACTTAACCGAAATCGCCTAATTGCCTTAATTTCGGCGATAGTTTTACGAGAACATCCCGGTTCTGCGATCGTCACTGATTCCATTACTTCCGATGGCTTAACTCATTTTATCGAGCAGGAATTAAAAGGGGTTCATCATCGCTTTAAGCGCGGTTACAAAAATGTAATTAATGAAGCCATACGACTTAATGAAAGCGGACAGGAATCTTGGCTGGCGATTGAAACTTCCGGTCATGGTGCTATGAAAGAGAACTACTTTTTAGATGATGGTGCATATTTAGTTAGCAAGCTGTTAATTGAACTAGCTAAAACCCACCTAAAAGGTAAATCTCTCACCGATTTAATTGCCAATTTACAGGAACCCGCCGAGAGTGAAGAAGTGCGGATCACTATTCAAAATGATGATTTTAAATCATTAGGTAATAACGTGATTGAAAAACTCACTCAGTTTGTCTCCCAACAAACCGACTGGGAAATTGTCCCCAAAAACTACGAGGGGGTTCGGGTTTCCTGTGGGTCCCCCGACGAGGATGGCTGGTTTTTATTGCGCCTATCCCTTCATGATCCGGTTTTACCGTTAAATATTGAATCAAATGTGGTCGGTGGCGTGGCGAAAATTGCTAACCGTTTATTAGGGTTTTTCCAAGGTATCGACTCCCTAGATATCTCGACATTTTCGGGAATTAAATAACTCTGATTTCCTGCGTCAGACCTATAGTGGCTGGCGCATTCCCCCCAACCCAGAAATTAACCGGATCTAGTATAATCAAGCTATGGCATGAATTACAGCCTATCTGTGTATAGATCCATATCATCAACCTAAGGATGCTTAAATCATGACTCCAGCTAAATCGGCAAATACTGCTGTTAATTATGATATAGAAAATGAAGTTTTAGAACGCTATAAAGCCGGGGCGAAAGATGTTCAGCCTTCCCTGTGTTGTCCGACATCATATAATGGTAATTATCTGGAGATTTTGCCATCAGAAATTATTGAGAAAGACTATGGCTGTGGCGACCCCACCCAATATATTAATTCTGGGGAAGTGGTGGTAGATTTGGGGTCTGGTGCTGGCAAAAATTGCTATATTATCGCCCAAAAAGTCGGCAAAGATGGGCGAGTAATTGGGGTTGATTTTAATGATGATATGCTGGCGCTTTCCCGTAAGTATCAAGATGAAATTGCCGATAAGTTGGGCTATAAAAATACTGAGTTTGTTAAGGGAAAAATCCAGGATTTGGGGCTAAATTTGGCTATGGTGCAAACCTGGTTAAATGATAATCCTATTACCTCCATAGAAGATGTATCCCGGTTTGAGGCAATGTGCGATCGCCTCCGCCAAAACCAGCCTTTAATCCCTGATGCAACTGTGGATGTAGTCGTGTCTAACTGCGTGCTTAACCTAGTTAAATCTCAGGATAAAGTGAAACTATTTTCCGAGATTTACCGAGTCTTAAAAGTCGGAGGAAGGGCGGTTATTTCTGATATTGTGTGTGACGAACCCCCCACGGAAACAATTATCAACGACCCCGAATTGTGGAGTGGTTGCATTGCTGGCGCTTTTCAAGAACACGAATTTTTACAAATGTTTGAAAATGCCGGATTTTATGGGGTCGAAATCTTAACCCGTCAGACCGAACCTTGGCAGGTAATTGATGGCATTGAATTTCGGTCTGTCACAGTTTGCGCCTACAAAGGGAAAGAAGGTCCTTGTTTAGAACGCCATCAAGCAGTAATTTATAAAGGACCTTGGAAACAGGTAGTTGATGATGATGGTCATACCCTTTATCGAGGTCAACCTATGGCAGTTTGTGATAAAACCTTTAACATCTATACTAGGAGTCCCTACAGTGACGATATTATCCCCATTCCTCCCTATCAAAATATTGATCTAAAGGATGCTAAAGAATTTGATTGTCGGCAAAATGCCATCCGCGACCCTAAACTAACTAAAGGTGAGAATTACCACGTCACTAATATTAATAACGACGAGTCTTGTTGTTCTCCATCAAGTTGTTGTTAGGGTCTGATTATCAGCTATTTGATTAGAGAAACTCCCATACTACTACGCGATCGCGTCCTTGGTTTTTTGCCAGATATAAAGCATCATCAGCTAGTCTCAGTAAATCATCTAAAGTTTGGGCGTGTTCTGGGAAACTAGCCACCCCAAAAGAAGCCGTAATTTGACCGAGATCTCGGTTTTGGTGTTGCAGTTTTAATCCGCGAATTCCCTCACATAAAAACTGGGCGCGATCGCTCGCTATTTCTAGGGTAGTTTCTGGCAAAATTAACGTCATTTCTTCCCCCCCATAACGGCAAGCCGTATCAGAACTTCTGATATTTGTTTGGATAAAATGAGCAATTTCTTGCAAAACTAAGTCCCCAGCTTCATGACCAAACGTATCATTGAAGTGTTTAAAATGGTCAATATCTATCATGATAATACATAGGGGTTCATTTTTGCGGTTAGCCTTGGCTAAGGCTTGATTGAGCGTTTCTTGCAGATAGCGACGGTTAAAGAGTCCAGTCAAAGGATCTCGGATACTTTCTAGGCGTAATTGTTCCTGAAGTTTCAAGTTGAATAAAGCCAAAGATAACTGATCAGCAACAGTGCGCCCTAGTTGTTCGGAAGACTCCATATTAACGAAAGACGATTCAGTAATCATGTATAATAATCCCCAAATTTTGGTTTTGGCAATTAGGGGAATACATAAAGAATATTTAGGTAGCAGTTCAGAATTTATATGATTACAAAATAAACCCGATTGCTGGTCACTGGCGGTATGAATTTTTCCCCTTCGTAACGCCCAACAGTCTTTGAAAGTAAATTTTATCTCCTGATGTGGGAGTTCACCAAATGTAGAAACCACTTCTAAATCCGATTCCGGGCTATCAGGATCTATTACCAATACCGCCCCAGAAAAATCGGGAAAAAGCTGTTTGAGAAATTCCGCAATCGCTTCATATCCCTCCTCAACTGCATCGCAGGCTTGCAGAAATTCAATCATTTTGCTGACAATTTCCATTTCCCGATTTTTTTGCTTGAGATGCTGATAAGTAGTGTGTAATATTTCTTCGGTTTGTTTGCGATCGGTGAAATCTGTAGCCGTCCCTAAAATTTCTTGAACCCGTCCATCTGAATGGCGACTAAAAACGAGATCCCGACTCAGTAACCAACGCCATTCTCCATTTGCTTTTTGAACGCGATATTCTACGGTATATATTTGACCATCTTGTGCTTTGGACATATCTTGAAAGTGTTTTTCGATGATGGGTAAATCTTCAGGATGGAGAATTTCATAGAGTAAAGTTCCTCCGGTTTCTTGAATTTGTTGGTAGGTGTATCCGAGGATATCTTTAATATTGCGATTGATATAAACATTGCGCTTTTTGATGATGTCGAATATATACAAAATATTGGGGATATAATCAGTAACTTTCTGAATAAATCTCTCGCTGTTTTGGAGTTGTTCAAGCATGAGTTTTCGGGAGGTAATATCTTCGGCAATTCCCGCCCAACGATAGATTTTTCCTGATTTATCAGTGACTGGAAAAACCCGCGCTGCTACCCATCTAATTGTACTATCAGGGCGAATGATTCTGTATTCCTCATCAAAAACCAACTTATCCTGAAACTGGCGCTGATATGCTTCTATCACCCGCTGTAGATCTTCTGGATGTACAGAATTAATCCAATGTTGAGGGTTTTCGTAGAGACTGGCGCAACTTTGCCCCCAAATTTTCTCGTAGGCAGGATTAATATACAGAATTGTTTGACCATCAAAAGATGTCATAAAAAACACTTCTCGCACTGTTTCAGCAATTTGACGGAATTTTTCCTCGCTTTCTTGGAGGGCAATTTCTGTCTCTTTCTTGTCAGTAATATTAATCATAACTCCCTGGAGGAATGTGGGGTTGCCTTGGTCATCGAGGACAACTTGGCCGTTATCACGCACCCAGACCACATTTCCCGATCGCGAAAACATCCGATATTCAACACTAAAGCCTTGATTTTCTTCGATACCTTGACGGATTTCCTCCAACAGGCGATCGCGATCTTCTGGATGCACTAACTCCAGCCAATCCTTACTATTTTTTAACCACTCACTGGCTGAAATACCCAGCAAACGCTCAATTTGAGGACTAATATAAAGTATGCTAAATTTGTCATCTAAATTCGCCGTATAGGTAGCCGCTGGCATTTGTTCAATCAGACGGCGATATTTAGCCTCAGAAGCACTTAAAGCCATCTCTGCTTGTCTTTTTTCGGTGATATCAATTACCGAGCCAAATAAGCGTAATGGTTGCCATTCTGCATCATGTTCAACCCCTCCCATACCTTGAATATAACGAATTTCTCCACTGGGACGAACCAGACGATATTCTGTATAAAAAGGTTCTCCCAAGGTTAACGATCGCTCGGCATCTTCCGCGTGGCGATCGCGATCATCCGGGTGCATTTTTTCTCGTAATTCTGCTAAAGTCGGTTCCCCTTGGGTCGGGTCCATGCCATAAATCCGGAACACCTCTTCTGACCAAGTAATTTTACCCGAACTTACATTATATTCCCAAGTGCCAATACCAGCTATTTTTTGAGAGTTGAGCAAATCTTGAGTAATTTTATATAATTTATATTCGGTTTGTTTGGCTTGGGTAATATCCTCAGCAATGTAGCAAAACCTCAACTTGTCTAAGCCCGAATTGAGGATAGGCGAAATCGTAACCGATAAGTGATGTTCCTGGCTATTTAAGGTGTGAATATACTCAAATTTAATCGGTTTACCAAGCTGTTGACTTTCCCGATAATGTTGAGACCAAAACTCAATAATTGAGGCGGGTACACCCATTTCACTACACCGGGCATTTTTCAGAGATTCAGGACTTACACCCCAAAATTCAGCCGTTGCATTATTACTAAAAATGTGGATAATATCCCCATCTATGAGTTCTACTACACCCATCATCATGCTGGTGCTATTATAGAAACTATACAAGATCGCCTCTCGTTCCGCTGCTACTATTTCTGCTTGTTTGCGATCGCTAATATCAAAACCATAGCCCACCACTTCTCTGGGTTTTCCCGCCGCATCTAATACTAACCTTAGATGTTCTTGCATCCAGCGATAACTACCATCCCCATGGCGAAAACGATATTCATAAAAAGATGTCCCCTTCGTCAAAACCTCACGAACTTTAGACCAGGCAAAATCTCGGTCTTCTGGATGAATTCTCTCTTCCCAAAACTCGACACTTTCTTGGAATTCTTTTTGAGTATATCCCAGGACATTTGGCACATTACTACTAATGAATGTCACCCGCATAGTTTCCGGGTCACAGCTATAGATAATTGCCAAACTTGAATTAAGTAAATCATTCAATCTTTCTTGAGAAAAGATTAGCTGTTTTTGAATCTGATTTACCTGATTAATTTCCAGTTCTAGTTGATGTTTACTCTCCGCAATTTCAGAGGTTTTTGACTCTACTTGTTCTTCCAGGGATGATGCTAATTGGCGATAGGCTTCCTTCTGGGATTCTAACTCAATTCCTGACCGTCTCCGTTCGGTAATATCTTCTCCCGTGCCGATAATATATTCCACTTGCCCATCATCATCACATAAAATTGTATTAGACCAGGCAATTAAACGGCGATCGCCTGTTTTCGTCACCCAATAATTTTCATGATAACTGGGAAAATTCCCCGCTGTTAAATCCGCAAACCCCTTTTTTACGCTGTTCACTTCTTCAGGAACTAATAAAATCTCCCAAAACGGTCGATCTTGAACTTCTTGCCCAGAATATCCCGTAATTTTCACACAGGCTTGATTAAATTTGACGATGTAACCTTGGGTATTTAAAACCACAATTAAAGCCGGAACCGTATCTAAGATAGCCTCGGTCAAATCTCGCTGTTTTTGCAGTTCTTCGCGAGTCTGATGGTGGTCATTTTGCATCTGTTTGATCCGTTCACCTTGTAATTTATTAACCTGCTGTTGTAGGGCTTCAATGGTATTATAAAGTTCCAGGGGATTAAGAGTTTGCAGTAAACTGGTTTGAGTCAAAATACCCACTAATTGCTGTTGTTCATCACACACCACTAACCGACGGACTCCCCGTTGCTGCATTTGTTCATGGGCTACCCATAAATTTTCTGTGGGGTGCAAACACCATAGGGGGCTACTCATAATGTCAGCCGCCATCATCCGATCAAAATTAAGATCCAGGGCTGAACACTTGACAATATATCTTTCTGTGACTATTCCCACAGGATGGCACAGGAAACTATCCCCGATTTTGGGTTCAGCAATGACCACACAACTAACCCGATATTCCGCCATCAATTGAGCCAGATGTAAAATAGAAGCGTTAGGGGTAGCATGGATCACGTCTCGCGTCATGGCTTCGGCGACTTGACGTAATTTGAACAAATCCCCTGGTTGCAAACACTCGCGCAGGGTTTGTGTGGAAATTAATCCCACCAGCTCACCAGTTTTCGACAAAACCGGAAGATGGCGAATCTGATGTTGACGCATCAGGGTAATAGCAGTAAAAATGTCTTGATGGGGTTCTATTGATAGGGTGACTAGATCGCGAGTCATCACCGCCGCTAAGGTTAAATGGTCAAAGCTGCGATATTGGGTAGCCAGGCGCACGAGATCCCTTTCCGTAATTAAACCGACCAGTTTTCCCTGTTCTACGGCCAGGACGCAACTTTTCCGGTGTGGCTGGGTTTCCCTGTCAGAGTCACTTTTTGGCTGTGGGCTGATCATGGAGATCACCCCCATTAAGGGAGTTTCAGGAGAAGCCGTCAGTGGGTGTCGATCAATTGCCTTATATAACGGCAAATTCGAGAACAATAGGTCTTGGCTAATCATTAGCTTAGTTAGGAGATGGTGAATAGGGATTGATTCTGTGGCACTGGTATCAAATACATTATCCCATGAGCGAATAGCCGGAAACAAAACTAAGAAAGCCGAGGGTATGATAGCTATTCTAGGTAACACAACCTGACATTATCGGTTGTATCTGTACCTGCATTTTGTAACCTATGTGGGTGGCTGTTGGCAATTAGAGGTAGGATTGTAGTTAGGTTATTTTGACAGTCTTTTTATGAAATACTTTGTTTCTCGCCTGGTTGCCCTACTGATGGTCGTTACCGTTGCCCTGGTGGGCTGTGGTAACTCACCCGATGGCCTCACAGGAAATTATAGCCAGGATACCTTAGCAGTTGTGAATAGTTTGAGAACTGCGATCGCTTTACCGGAAGATGCCCCAGAAAAGGCCGCCGCCCAGGCGGAAGCCCGGACCCTGATTAATAGTTTCGCTTCCCGCTACCGTCGAGACCCAGCGGTTTCTACTTCCAGTTCCTTTACTACTATGCGGACTGCCTTAAATGCCCTAGCAGGTCATTACAGTTCCTACCCTAACCGTCCCGTTCCTGATAAACTCAAGCAAAGACTAGAACAGGAGTTTAAACAAGTAGAAGCGGCTGTGAAACGGGGCGCTTAACTCCGGCTAACCTGATGGGGAAATTAACCGAGGCAACTCAATCTGATCTGTAATGATTAAGAGTTGCTTTTATGTGGTATATGTGCTATGGCTAAATCACCGATCGCCTTAAATTGGCTTCACCGTCTGCTGAGTCTCTATAAACCCATGTTAGGGGCTATATTATTAAGCCTGTTGGCCACTAGCCCAGGGCGATCGCAAACCATAGCCTTTTGTCGCCTCTCCCCAGAGGCGATCGCCTCTAAAGAAAGCCTGCGCCAAAGCGCTCTATCCGGGGATAGCAACGCCCAACAGCAATATAACCAGATCCTGATTCAACACGCCCAAGCTGTATATCGCTGTCGTCAGCAAAGCCGCCCCCAAAATCAGGCCTTATGGTTAAGACTATATAGCTGTGATGCCCAACCCGGAGCCATCGAAAAGCTGTTAGATGACATCATCAACAAAGGCTATAACCAAGTTTACCTAGAAGTATTTTATGACGGTCAGGTGTTACTTCCCGCCGCCAATAACCCCACCCCTTGGCCGTCAGTGATGCGATCGCCCGGCTTGGAACAAGTAGACCTCCTCGCGCAAACCATCGAAAAAGGCAGACAACGGGGGCTACAGGTTTACGCCTGGATGTTTATGCTCAACTTTGGTTATACCTACACCCTACTACCTAACCGCGCGGGAGTCCTTGCGGTCAATGGTAGTGGGGAAACCACCGTCACCGCGAATTTAGACGGCACCGCCAGCAACGATTTTGGGGAAAGCTACATCAATCAGGGTTTCGTTGACCCCTATAATCCCACCGCACGACAAGATTTTAATACCCTCCTGAATGCCGTCCTTAGCCGTCGCCCCAGTGGTGTTCTGTTTGACTATGTTCGCTATCCCAGGGGTTTGGGACCTCAATCAGTAGCCAGCCGGGTTAAGGATTTATGGATTTATGGGGATGCTTCCCTGTCCGCCTTGCTGCAACGAGCCAACAACGACCGGGGACGGGAACTGCTACAACGCTATGTTAGCCAGGGTTTTGTCACCGAAAATGATGTTAATCAGATCAATCAAAAGTATCCTGAGCCAACGGAGCCAACACCAGCAGAGCCACAGGAACCACAGCCACAGGAACCACAGCCACAAGAAAAACCACCCCTGTGGCATGATGAAACGGCCCTACCCGCTCTCAGTGGCATTCCCAGCCTGGGAAATACCTTTAATCAACAATTGTGGCGGTTGAGTGTGGCTCACGCCCAACAGGGGATTCTGGACTTTTTAAATATGTTTAGCCAGCCAGTACAATCACGCGGCATTCCGGCTGGGGCGGTGTTTTTCCCGGAGGCTAACCGTCGCGTTGGGGAACAGGGTTTTGATTCCCGGCTGCAACCTTGGGATCGGTTCCCTAGTGCGATCGAATGGCATCCCATGGCCTATGGAGTTTGTGGCACCACAAGCTGTATAGTTGAACAAGTGGAAACTGTTGCTAACCAAGCCCAACCGGGAACTAAAATTATCCCAGCGATCGCTGGAGACTGGGGCAAATCCATTAAAAACCGCCCCCCCCTAGAACATCAGATGCGCGACATTATCAATGCTATTCCCCAAATTCAGTCAATCAGCCATTATTCCTACGATTGGCAAGAACCACAACTTACACGCGATCGTCAATCATGTCGGTAATCGGCAAAACCTTTAAACTAGAAGATGATGCTTTCCAGCCTCTTCTATACTGTCGTTCATAACTAAGGAGTTATAACTTTGAAAAGCGCACAACCCCAACAGGGTTTACCAGCCATTGTTCTGGGAATTATCGTCGCACTGGCTATTCTGATTGGGCTTAATTCTTTTGTAATTATTAATCCTGGTCAAGCCGCCGTGTTAAGTATTCTCGGAAAGGCCCAGGATGGCGCACTACTAGAGGGGTTACACTTTAAGCCTCCCATAATTTCCGCCGTCGATATTTATGATGTCACTGTCCAGAAGTTTGAAGTTCCCGCCCAAAGTTCCACCAAGGATCTACAGCAACTTTCCGCTAGTTTTGCCATCAACTTCCGCCTTGACCCCGTAAATGTCGTGCAAGTCCGCCGGGAACAAGGTACTCTACAAAATGTGGTATCTAAAATTGTCGCGCCCCAAACTCAGGAATCTTTTAAAATTGCCGCTGCTAAACGTACCATTGAGGAAGCCATTACTCAACGGGAGGAACTGAAAGCAGATTTTGACGAGGCTCTGGTGTCACGATTAGATAAATATGGCATTATTGTTTTAGATACCAGTGTTGTCGATCTGACTTTCTCCCCTGAATTTGCTCGCGCCGTTGAAGAAAAACAAATCGCTGAACAACGGGCGCGGCGGGCTGTCTATGTCGCTAAAGAAGCTGAACAACAAGCCCAAGCCGACATTAACCGCGCTAAGGGTCGGGCGGAAGCTCAACGCTTATTAGCCGAAACTCTCAAGGCTCAAGGTGGTGAGTTGGTACTGCAAAAAGAGGCGATCGAGGCTTGGCGACAAGGGGGTTCTCAAATGCCTAAAGTCCTGATTTTGGGTGATTCTAAAAGTAAGGTTCCCTTCTTATTTAACGTCGGCGACCTAACTAAATCCTAATCATTGTCACCCAGTTGTTATTTCCTAGTAGGGGCATCCGCCCCTATTTAAACTATTAATATTTGCCAATAAAGCCCTTAGCTAAAAGATGAATATATTAACTCTACAATCAGTTCAAAAAGACTTCGGGACTAAAGAAATTCTTAGGGATGCTAACCTGAATTTAGGAGTTATGGATAAAGTGGGTTTAATTGGAACTAATGGTTCTGGAAAATCCACCCTACTAAAAATGATTGTAGGTAGCGAACATATTGATGGCGGTCAACTCTGGGTTAACCCGAAAATTAAACTAATATATTTGCCGCAACAACCAGAACTTGATGAAAATAACACCGTTTTAGAACAGGTTTTTGCTGATAGTGGTGATAAACTGCATCTGATTCAGGAATATGAGGAACTTTCCTTAAAAATTGCTAAATTTCCCGATGATGAAAGCCTCATGACTCGCTTTTCCGAAATTATGCAGCGCATGGATGCTAGTAATGCTTGGGAGTTGGAAACTCAGGCAAAAATTATTTTAACTAAATTGGGAATCGAGGATTTTGATGCCAAAATTGGCAGCCTTTCGGGAGGATATCGCAAACGTATTGCTTTGGCGGCGGCGCTATTGCGAGAACCAGATGTTTTATTAATGGATGAACCGACTAACCATCTTGATGCTATGTCTGTGGAATGGTTACAGGATTATTTGAATAGTTATCGGGGCGCTTTGTTTTTAATTACTCACGATCGCTATTTTTTAGATAGGGTCACTAACCGCATTATTGAAATCGATCGCGGTGATTTATATACCTACTCCGGCAATTATTCCTATTACTTGGAAAAAAAAGCCGAAATGGAAGATGTAGCGGTCAGCCAACAACATAAACATAAAGGAGTTTTGCGCCGAGAATTAGAATGGTTAAAGCGAGGACCCAAAGCCAGAAGCACTAAGCAAAAAGCCCGGATTCAACGCATTGAAGAAATGCAGGATGTTGAGTTTAAATCAACCCTCGGCAAAGTCGAAATTTCTACCCCCGGTCGCCGCATAGGTAAGAAGGTAATTGAGTTAAAGGATATTGCGAAATCCTATGATGACAAAACTTTAATTAAAGATTTTACCTATACATTTAACCCCCAAGACCGCGTGGGAATTATTGGCAGTAATGGAGTCGGAAAATCTACCCTTTTAGATTTAATTACGGGTCGGGTTGAACCGGACTCGGGAACTGTGGAAATTGGCAGCACTATTCATATTGGCTATTTTGACCAACATTGTGATAACCTGCTGGAAGCGATGAATGAAAATCAGCGGGTTATTGATTATTTAAAAGAGGTCGCAGAATATGTGACTACCGCTGACGGAACCCAAATTACGGCTTCCCAAATGTTGGAGAGGTTTCTATTTCCTCCCGCCCAACAATATGCTCCCTTAAATAAGCTATCTGGCGGCGAAAAACGGCGTTTGTTTCTGTTACGGGTATTAATGGAAGCACCCAATGTTCTGATTTTAGATGAACCGACTAATGATTTAGATGTGCAGACTCTTTCGGTGTTGGAAGAGTATTTAGAGGAGTTTAATGGATGCGCGATCGTGGTGTCTCACGATCGCTATTTTTTAGATCGCACCGTCGATATGATTTTCGCCTTTGAGTCTCAGGGAGTCCTCCGTCAATATCCCGGTAATTATTCGGTTTATTTGGACTATAAACAAGCGGAAGAAGTCGCCAAAGCACAGTCACAGCAAATGCAGGTCGAGGCTACCCCCAGCCAACCAGAACCGGAAAAATCCCCCCGCTATTCCTGGGGGAAAGACGGGCGGCGCAAACTTTCCTCTAAGGAAAAGCGAGAGTATGAAAACCTGGAAAAAGAAATCGCTAAGTTAGAGGAGAAAAAACAGCAGTTAGAGGCGGAACTTTACCAAGCCTCATCAACTTCTGTCAGTCGGGTGCAGGAGTTACATCAGCAAGTTGAGTCCTTGACAGTGGAAATTGATCAGGCGACAGAAAGATGGATGGAGTTGGCAGAAATTGCCAGTTCATCTTAGAATATGGGAGGGGGTCTAGGCTTGCACAATCACCATTTCACCGTAGCATCTTTAGCAAGAAAGCAGAAGTTATCATGGCTAAGTTAGACCCGCTTCCCGAAATTCTTGATGCCCTAGCCCGGTCAATGGAAAAGCAATTCCAGGGGGGACTCTGTTCGATTTTACTATGCGATCGCCACGGGAAACTACACCACGGCGCAGCCCCTAATTTACCCAAGGCTTACTCCCAGGCTTTAGATGGGATGATCATTGGTCCCGAAGCTGGTTCCTGTGGAAAAGCTGCTTTTTGTCGGGATATTGTCATCGTTGCTGATATTGCGACAGACCCCCTATGGCAAAACTTCAGACATTTAGCCCTAGAACATCAATTGCGTGCTTGTTGGTCGGCTCCGGCGATCGGTAGTGATCAGCAAGTTTTAGGAACTTTTGCGGTTTATTTCAAGACCTGTCGCACTCCCCAAAATCAAGACTTAGAAATTCTCAGCCTTAGCGCCCATATTGCCTCCATTGCTATTGAACGCGATCGGACTACCCAAGCCTTAGCCGACTTAAATCAACAGTTAGAAGTGCGGGTAGAAGAACGTACCGCCGCCCTCAGAGAAAGTGAAGCTAAGTTAGAAGCAATGCTTAATTTTGCTCCGGCGGTAATTTATGTCAAAGACTTACAAGGACGACATACCTTTGTTAACAGGGCATTTCTGAAATTATTTAACTGTACTCTAGCAGATATCATTGGCAAAGTTAACCATGATTTTTACCCACCCGAAGTCGCTGATGTTTTTGAAAAAAATGACCGCATAGTAATTGAATCTTGTCACTTCCATCAGCTCGAGGAAGAGGTGACCATCCATGACCAAAATTATACTTTCCTCTCCCATAAGTTTATCCTGTTTGACCAAAATCAGCAACCCTACGCCCTCTGTGGTATTTCCAATGATATTACCCAGCGCAAGGCTTTCTACAATGCCCTCCAACGCAGTCAAGAACAACTCAAGGCAACTTTGCAAGCCATTCCCGACCTAGTATTTAGACTGAACAGCCAAGGGGAATATCTGGCTATTTATCCATCCGAATATGTCGGAAATTTAGTGGACATCAAATTAGCCATTGGTCACTCAATCAAGGAACTATTACCCCCCCCTATTGCGGCGAAATATAGTCAGGTTACGCAAACAGCCCTAGCCACTAACACCCTACAAACCTATGAACAAGATGTAGTGATTGATGGGGTTTTGCGTCATGAAGAAGTCCGGGTGGCTCCCTGTGGTGACCATGAGGTAGTTTTTGTCATTCGGGATATTAGCGAACAGCAAGCAGCACTCCGTGAACGCCAAAAAGCCGCCGCCACTATCAGGAAAAGTGAGGACAGATTTGCACGCATTGCCAATAATATGCCGGGGGTTTTATATCAATATGTTTTGCATCCTGATGGCTCCCATAATTTTATCTATATTAGTGAACGCTGCCAACAAATTTTTGGTTTAGATGCTGATACAATCACCAGAGATGCTAATGAGTTATTCAGACTTTTTGAGTCGGAAGATTTTATCTCTCTTAAATCCTCAATTTTGCTATCTGCAAGCACCTTAAACACCTGGTCTTGGGAAGGAAAATTGATTACCCCATTTGGTGAAAAAAAATGGATACAGGGTATTTCTCAACCGGAACAACAACCTAATGGCGATATTCTTTGGGATGGGGTAGTGGTAGACATCAGTGAACGTAAATTGATGGAAATCAAATTACAAAAAACTGTAGCCGAGTTAGACCGGGCTACCCGCCTTAAAGATGAGTTTCTGGCAAATATGAGCCATGAACTGCGTACCCCTCTTAATGGGATTTTGGGGATGTCGGAAGCGTTAAAACAAGGCATATTAGGGACATTGAACCCTAATCAACATCATGCGATCGCGATGATTGAAAAAAGTGGTAAACACTTACTAGAATTAATTAGCGATATTCTGGATCTGTCCAAAATAGAGGCGGGGAAACTCGAACTATATCTAACGGAAGTATCAGTGCAGGAACTATGTAACTCTAGTTTAACTTTAGTCAATCACTTGGCATTTACCAAACAAATTAATATAGAGAGTAACATACCCCAGCAATTACAAAAAACTTTCATCAAAGTAGATAATCGGCGGCTGCGTCAAGTCCTGATTAACTTGCTAAGTAATGCGGTAAAATTTACCCATAAAGCTGGTAAAATTAACTTAAATGTTGGCATAAAACCATCTACAAATCTGGCTATTTCAACCCCTCAGTCTATCTATTTTTCCGTCGTAGATAATGGGATTGGTATTGCTACCGATGATTTAGATAAACTGTTTTTACCTTTCACCCAAATTGATAGTAGTCTGAATCGTCAATATAGTGGTACTGGACTGGGATTAGCTTTGGTTAAACAAATCATAGAATTACATGGCGGTTGTGTTGAGGTGAGCAGTCAACTGGGTAAAGGTAGCTGCTTTACAGTTTATTTACCCTATAATGAAACCTCAAATAATATGAGCAACTTACCCGATAGTTATAGATGGGAATTGCCTAGTTATTTGAATGTAATAAATCCTCAGTCTCCATTAATTATGCTGGCGGTAGAGAAGGAGGCTCATTTGATTACACTGTCTAGTTATCTGGAAGCTAAAGGCTATAGTTTATTGATAGCCAGAAATGGACAGGAGGCGATCGCATTAATCGAATCCCAATCTCCCCAATTAGTTGTAATTGATATTCAAATACCTGTGCTTGAGGGTTTAGCAGCCATTAAATATATTCGCCAAAATCTCAAGTTAACTAACTTGCCAATTATTGCCTTAACTGCTGTAGAAACCACTGGCGAACCGGAAAAATTACGAGAAGCGGGAGCCAATGAATATCTAACTCAACCGATTAAATTAAAACATTTATCAAACCTAATTCATAACCTTTTAAACCCCTAACCTTGTCCCTATAGTCCCACCCATCATCAAAGCCAGTCCCGTTAACTATCGCCCCTCAATTATAGCAATAAATGTGGTCGGTTAGATGTTGTTGTCAGAGGCGATCGCCTTTTTATATTGACTGAAAAGTGCGATCGCTTTTGGGAGTCAGGGAACCTCGGCTAAAGCGGCTTTAACTACTTCCACCCCAGCACCGGGAAGGTGTGCGTTTTCGCTTAAATATCGCTTCCAGGCTTTAGTCCCTGGTTGTCCAGCGAAAAGTTGTAGGATATGGCGGACAACGCTGTTAAGTCGCCCTCCCTGACTTAACCAATTTTCGATATAGGGAAGCATTTGTTCTACTACTTGATGACGGGTGGGTGGGTTGATATTTTCGCCGTAAATTTCTCGGTCAGCGATCGCAAATAAATAGGGATTATCATAGGCGGCGCGACCAATCATTACCGCATCAACTTTTGTGAGTTGTTGTTTCACCTGTTCAAGGGTAGTAAATCCTCCATTAATTTCAATTGTCAAATCGGGAAATTCTGCCTTGAGACGGTGAACATCTCCATAACGCAGGGGGGGTATATTTCGGTTATCTTTGGGGCTTAATCCTTGTAGCCATGCTTTGCGCGCGTGAACGGTAAAACGCTGACACCCAGAGGCGGCGACCACCCGCACAAATGCGGCCATATCTTCATAGCGATCGCGATTATCGATACCAATACGATGCTTAACTGTTACCGGAATATTAACGGCTTTTTTCATGGCTGAGATGGCTTGAGCAACTCTTTCCGGTTCCGCCATTAAACAAGCGCCAAAGTTACCATTTTGCACCCGCGCACTCGGACAACCTACGTTGAGGTTAATCTCATCATAACCCCAATCTTCGGCGATTTTAGCACAGGTCGCCAGTTCATTAGGATCATCTCCCCCAACCTGTAAGGCGAGGGGTTTTTCTTCTGGTGAAAAGTCCAGTAATTTGTGGCGATCGCCGTTAATAATTGCAGCACTTGTCACCATTTCTGTATACAGTAGGGGACGGCGGGTAATTTGTCGCATGAAGTAACGAAAATGGCGATCGGTCCTATCCATCATGGGTGCAATACTCAGGATATGACTTTGATAATTGTCCTCACTTAACCTCAGTTGTGGACTGATAGCTGTCATGTTTAAAATCATAGACTATACTATAATTAGAGTATCTAAGACTATCTAATAATAGTATACCATGACTAATTTTTATGGCAATCTTTCCCCCCAACCATTCCGCCCAAATATCTGATCAATACTCACCAACTGCTCAATGTTCAGCCCGGATTAACTCATCACTCTGCGCCATATCTTCCCCCATGACATCATCGATATTAATCAACCCGTGATTAGGCAAAAAATTACAGGTAAAACTTGATATAATTAGTGGGCTTACTGATTACTTACTGAGTCCATAATTAACCATGCTAGAACCAGGGACATTACTGTTAAAACTTCAACAGCAAACCGCACGGGCTTTAGAGGTCGGTGCATTACAGCCTATTAGCACCCATTATCAGCTCATTGAACAGGCGGAAATCCCTTTTTTGGTCAGGGTGATAGATAATCTACAACGCAAGGCTACAGTCCAGGAAAAGCAGGAAAAAACCCAGACCGCCACCGGGGTAGAATTTAATCCTTTTTTACCTTATGACCCTGATTTATTTGTCGAGAATTTATCAGCTACTCATGTGGGTTTACTTAATAAGTTTAATGTCGTTGATTATCATCTGTTGATAGTAACGCGGGATTTTCAAGAACAGGATAGTTTACTAACCTTAGAAGATTTTGAGGCTATGTGGCTGGCTTTGACCGAAATTGACGGTTTAGCCTTCTATAATGGTGGTCGAGAGGCGGGGGCTAGTCAACGCCATAAACACCTTCAACTTGTGCCGTTTCCCCTAATTCCTAATGGTTTAAATGTACCGATTGAAAAGGCGATCGCATCTAGTATTTTTTCCGGTTCAATCGGTAAAATACCCCCCTTTGAGTTTCGCCATACTTTATCATTATTTGAACCCGGTTTAGTCAATGATTATAAATTAGCCGCCCAAGTAACTTTGGCAGAGTATTTAAAATCCTTGGATTTCCTGAAAATCTCAATTAATGATAATGGGAAACCCGCCACACATTATAACTTATTGGCGACTCGAAATTGGCTGTTAATTATACCGCGATCGCAAGAAAGTTGGGACGACATATCCGTTAATTCTTTAGGGTTTGCGGGGGCGCTACTGGTTCGTAATCATCAACAATTGGCACAACTAAAGCAACAACAACCCTTAACTATTCTCAAGTCTGTGGCTTTCCCTATTTAAGCTACAGATAGCGCCTGTTTAATGCGTTGAACAAATGATGCAGGCATTCCCGCCACCCATTTTTCTCGGATGATACCATCTTCCACTATTACAGCGGTGGGGACAGTATCAATTTTTAGGCGATCGTATGCTACGCTATCTAAAGCGACCACCGAAAAATTGAGTTGATAACTATCAACAAACCACCGCATTTCATCATAATTAGTAAACGCGACAACCCCTAAAACATCAGGCAATTCCGGGCAATCATGGACAATTTTTAACACCTGTAACCAGTCCTTACACTGAGGACAGCGGGGACTCATAAAAACGATTAATTTTGAACCCAAACTGAGGTCTAAATCTACTGCTTCTCCTAACCATTGATTTTGCCAGGGTCGGTTAGCTTGAATCGGCGCTAAATCAAGGAATGGATAGCCATGAATATCTAAATAGGCTAGGGAAGCTGAGGCGGCTGTATAGCTAACTAAAAACGTCGCTATAACAATCATCCACCGCCATAAAATAGTCCCTGTGTTATAGTTGCCAATTAAACCTACACCTAGGAAAATAATATATAATAAATTCAGCAGTAAACTTTGATTGGGGGTGATTTTTAGCCAGCCATTATAACAGCCACAATCTTCCGTTTTTCCCGTCGATGTACTCCAATAAGTTAACCACGACAGACCCATTAAAATTATGATACTAAACGGGATCATAATGGCGGGTGTCGCCCCGAAAATTAACGCGGTTCCTATGGTCGCTTCAACAGCTATAAAAGTGATGGTTATCGGTTCAATTAACCCAGAAGTAAATAGCCTCAGTTGGGCGATGTGTTGGGCGAATTTCCAAGGTTCACTAATTTTGGCGATCGCTGTTAGTAAAAATACACTTCCGACAAATACAATACCAAAATTAGCTAATGTTGCGGATATCATAGTTAAATCATGGTTAAGCGTTAATCACAGGGGTTGGGCTTCCTACAGGTTATCCCCGAATCAACTAGAGACCCAGGGAAACCTATATACACTGGGGAAAGGACATCTGACAATTATGTGATAAAACTTTGCATTGTTCAAGATTTAACCTTCCCATATCTATGATATCATTGTTTATCTTCAATAGTAGCTTTACCTCATTTTGGTATCCCCAACTGAGGCGATCGCTTGCTTATTTGGGAGGGACACAAAATCTATAGCAATTCCTGATTGATCTACATCTAAACTCCCCTTACCCTATTGGGGAGAGGGGTTAGCAGTGAGGGATTAGATAAGTTAAAATCTGATTAATACCCATGAAACAATCCCTTAATACTTCATAATTCAGTCAGGTTAATAACTGCTATAGAAGACTCTTGTAAATTACCAGTATACTTATAGAAAAGTGGGAACTAGAATTAACAACCTACAAGTTACTAAAGTTGTAGATGGAGATACTATCAAAGTCTTGCTAAATGGTCGCCGAGAACCTCTGCGATTGCATTGCGTTGATACCGAGGAATCATTTGCTAAAGGTTCCAAACCTGTCACGCAAACCGGAATAGAGGCTTCAGCTATGGCTAAAAAATACTTCACCGAAGCTGATGGAACCTTAACCCAAGTTGATTTGGAATTTGATAGTCATGATTCCTTAAAAGTCTGCTTAGACAAATACCGAGATACCTATGGTCGTTTGATTTGCTATGTTCATAAGGGCGATGATAATTATAACTTGCGATTAATTCAAGAAGGTTGGAGTCCCTATTATATTAAATATGGGCGATCGCAATTTTATCACCGCCAAATGATGGAAGCAGAAGCGATCGCTCAATCCCATAATCTCATCATTTGGAATCGTAATTTACCTCAAAATAAGCCATTTCGTGATTATGAACTATTAAGCTGTTGGTGGTCATTAAGGGATAGTATTATTCAAGATTATCGCCATCATGGCAAAACAGCCGGAGTGCTTTCTGTCCGTTTTGATTATCCCGAAATTCTAGCCGCCGCCGCTAGTCAACAATGGATTACTGTATTTTGTGACTTACAAGATGGTATCACCAAATGGATTGGTAATAGTGCCTTAATTCATACAGGGTCAAAAGACCATATTATCAAGTTATGGATACCAGAAGCCAAAAGCGATAAAAATGCACCCATTGTCCGATTGATTAATCGTCGATATGCTGGTCTCGGTCGAGGATATGTTTATATTACTGGTCGGGTTATTATGTATCGAGATAAACCCGAAATCACCATAAATCACCCACAGCAATTATCTGATTTTTGTCCTACACCACATCACTTACAGCAATTGATAGCACTTGGGGAGCCTGATCATGTACAATCAAAGATAATTGTTGAATCTAGGAGTTAAGAAAAATGCCAGCCGATTTACCAAAAGGATTCCCAGAACCCACAGCCATTGGAACTATTGAAGTTAAAAAATACCCCCATTATCGGGCTGTTACCTACCGTCATCAGGGAGATTTAACCATCGCCACCCGCATGGCATTCAACCCCCTATTTCAACATATTAGCACTAATAATATCGCCATGACAACCCCCGTCGAGGCGCGATATTTACAGGAAGATTCCTGGGAAGAAACATCGGCGGCTGATGTGTCTTTTTTATATTCTCAACCCGAAATTAATCCCCAAACTGTTGATTCTGATGTCACCGTAACAGATACCCCAGAAATGATCGTCGTTAGCATTGGGATTCAAGGTCCTTATACCTGGGAAAGCTACCAAATACATTTGGATAAATTGAAAGACTGGTTACAACAGCATCCCGAATATCAAATTTTTGGACCCCCAAGACGCTTGTTTTATAATTCCCCCATGACTCCCCCCTATTTAAAATATAGTGAAGTACAAATCCCCATTACTCCCCGTTAACCGCTGGGGGTTGACAAGTTTTGGCGACTTATCATATAATATTGACATATTCTTTTTTCATAATTGGAATGTTTTAGTCAAAAAAAAAATGTGTATTTCCCCATTATATAAATAATACCACAGCCTCACCCCAAAATCAAGACGCGACCCCCAACCAGAAATTTTTGTAACAATTATTAATTTTTTGTTACAAAAGTTAATCTAATTATCAGAATAGACCGATACCGGGGAATCGCCCTGGGTGTAACCATAACAGGCGGGACTATGTTAGAGGGAACTAGAATCCAAGCTCTTGGCTTCTTCGTCGCTTTGGGGAAGGTGTAAGCCGCACTCTTGTTTAAGTCCCCGGAACCGGGTATCACGATCGCTTTGATCACTATCAGTCACCGGGCGACTGGAATGCCAATCACCAACAGTAGTGTAACCGAGGTCAAAATAGGGATGATAGGGGAGGTCGTGGGCGGTTAGATATTGATAGACATCGCGGGAATGCCAATTAAGAATCGGGTAAACCTTATAACGACCCGATTGGTAATCAATAGAACGCAAAGTTTGGCGGTGTGCGGTCTGATCAGCCCTAAGTCCCGCCAACCAAGCCGTAGCCCCAAGTTCGTTTAAAGCCCGTTGCATAGGTTCAACCTTGCGGATTTGGTCATAGCGGTTAAAGGCTTCGAGATCATTTTGTTCCCACAGACGACCATAAAGTGCTTCCATCCTAGCCGGAGACAGGGAAGATTGATAGACTTTCAGATTGAGTTGGAGGCGCTGAGTCAATTCTTCAGCAAAGCGGTAGGTTTCAATGGGAAGATAACCCGTATCGACCCAAATCACCGGAATATCTGGAACTACCTGGGTAACTAGATGTAGCATCACAGCCGATTGGATACCGAAACTGGTACTCATCAACAACCCTGACCCAAAAGTTTCCGCAGCCCATTTCACAATATCAGTAGCATTAGCATTTTTGAGGCGATCGTTAATGCTATCGAGATCCAGTTGATCTAAAGTGCGATCGTCACAGCACCCGTTTTGGTCTGACGGGATAGATGCAGATTGTCCGTTGGAATTAATTAGACTCAAATTCGTCATCTTTTTTCCCTCCTAGAGACCCCCGCCATAGCTGTATTCAGCTGGGCTGGCTGCCGGAGTAAACGAGGGGCAGCACTTAGTTGGCATACGAATAACCATCCTTCTTGTGAATATTTGACTGATACATTTACGCGACATTTTTCCGGTTGTTCCCGGACAATGCAACGATAGCACTATTACCCGTTAAGGTAACAGAGGCGGTATCCCGCAAA
>NZ_JBIMLI010000044.1:0-34236 GCF_051859755.1 Limnospira sp. | reverse complement strand
GAAAAATCGCCTGGTTCAGACGATTACACTTGTGGACGGGGTGCTGCCGACAGTCCCGGACGAAGCCAGAAATAAACGTCAATATCCGGCTATGTCCGGTTTTGTTTAAGTTTTATAGAGCAGATTATTTAATGAGACTTTAAACCCAGTTTTTCGGTAAGATGTTTAAGATGCCTGATTGATCTAGGAGAAACGTAGAGCATGAGTCGGGGAGAAGGTCGCAAACTGAAACTAATGGTCGTCGATGACGAACCCGATAACCTAGACCTGCTGTTCAGGACGTTTCGCCGTGATTTCAAAGTCCACAAAGCCGATAGCGCCCTAACAGCCCTCGAGATTCTTGATCAAGAGGGAGAAATGGCTATTATCATTTCCGATCAGCGGATGCCTGAAATGAATGGGACAGAGTTTCTCGGTAAAACCGTTGAACGCTTTCCCGACACTATCCGTATTTTGCTGACCGGATATACTGATGTCGAAGATTTGGTCGAAGCTATCAACTCCGGTCAAGTCTTCAAATATATCACCAAACCTTGGAATCCAGAGGAACTGCGAACCGTTGTTCAGCAGGCCTCCGAAACCTATAAATTTTTTAAACAGCGCACTAACGCCCTGCGTCGGTCTTTGAAACGAGAGCGGCTATACAATGATGTGGTAATTGCCTTGCGCGAGTCTCTCGACTACGCAAGTATGCTGCAAACCATTGCAGATACCGTAGGTGAAACCTTTGAAGCCTTTGCTTGTAAGGTCAAACCTATCGAATCGGGATCTTTGTCAGAACAGGAGTTCTCTTATCAAGGTGAGTCGCACCCGGAACCCGAAAATACCATAGCCTTGATGCAAGCCGCTGTAGAAACCCGTCAAACCCAGATACCAGGCTGTCAGGGAGATGATAGCATCAGCCAAATTGTTGTTCCCCTTACCTATCAACACGACCTGTTAGCGGTTTTAGCCGTTTACCGCCATGCCGCAGACCAACCCTGGTCCGAAGAGGACATTCAACTGCTAGAAGTAGTTTCCGAACAAGCATCTCTCGCCCTGTCTCAAGCTAGACTATATCAACGTACCCTAGAACTCGCCGAGCAAATGCAGAGTGAGTTAAAGGTGGCTCGTCAAATTCAGATGAATTTACTCCGCCAAAGTTGGCCGGAATTTGACAATCTGAAGCTACAAGCCTGCTGCTATCCAGCTAGAGAAGTTGGGGGCGATTTCTTTGAGGTCTATATCCACTCTATGGGGGATATTTGGGTGGCTTTGGGGGATGTTTCCGGGAAGGGAGTTCCCGCCGCTTTGTTTATGGCTAGTGCCATTTCTGTCTTGCGCCGAGAACTCTCTCAAGATACCTCCCCAGAACCAGAACAGGTAATGCACAATCTTAATAGTATCTTATCTGATGATTTGATTGGCAATAACCACTTTATTACCATGGTTTTGGCTCGCTACACACCCGCAACAGGAGAAATATCCTATGCTAACGCTGGACATATCTACCCCCTGATTTGGGATCATCGTACCCTCCAACAACAAAACCTTAATGGTCATGGCAATGTCACAGTTGAGCCGATTTTTCTCAAGGAACGGGGTATTCCTTTAGGGATTCTTCCGGTCTGGCGCGGAAAAGTAGGTAGTCGTGTCTTGTCCCCTGGAGATGTATTTTTACTCACCAGTGATGGAATTACAGAGGCTACTGTGCTACAACAAGGCAATGATGGTAATTCCGCTCGTGCCATGCTGCAACAGGAGGGGTTATGGCAACTCCTAAAACAACAAACTAGCCTATTAAATTTAGAGGCTTTACTGGCTTCCATCCGTGAACAAAATCCGGTTCAGGAGGACGATCAAACCATACTCTCTCTGGAGGTTGTGTCAACAGATGATCACTGAGTTACAGGTGCCGAGCGATATTCGGTTTTTAGAAGTTGTTGAACACTGGCTATTAAGCAGTTTGGAAGTCCAGTTAGGGGACTCGGTGGATTGGCCCCGTCAGTCGAATCGGTTTCGCCTAGTCCTAGCTGAAGCCTATTCTAATGTCATTCGCCATGCTCACCGCGATCAGCCTGAACTTCCGGTGATTATTCGCCTAGAACTTGATCAGGGTGACATTCGCCTGGAAATTTGGGATCAGGGTAAGGGGTATCAAATGAGTGATTATGAACCACCGTTACCGGAAGATAAGCCAGTACATGGCTATGGGTGGTTGATTATGAAGCGCCTAATGGATCGGGTTGATTATAAACTTGAAACTGATGGCCGTAATTGTTTGGAGTTACAGGCTAGTTTGGGTTCTAAGGAGTCCTCGTCTTGACACTCTAACCCCACCCCCCCTAGGGTGGCATTGGCTCGATGATTAATCACTTGGAACTGTTCACTTTTTCTCTCTGATGGCTGCTTCTGTTGACCGTTCTCAAATTCAACAATATCTCCTAGATTTAGGTTTTGATCAGGTCGGCTTTACCCCAGCCACATCAACCCCTGAAGAGGTGGAAGGGTTGCGTCTATGGTTAAAGGCAGGATATCAGGCGGATCTGGCTTGGATGGATAATCCTAAACGTCAGGATATTCGCCTAGTTATGCCAGAAGTGCGATCGCTTATTTGTGTTGCCATTAACTATTATACACCACATCAACATAAACATGAGCCACAATATGCCAAAATCTCTCGCTATGGCTGGGGACGAGATTATCACCGCATTTTGCATAAGAAATTAAAGCAGTTTTGTCAGTGGTTAAAACAGCAGGGTGAACATATCGAAGCCCGCTATTATGCTGATACCGGACCGATTCAGGATAAGTTATGGGCGCAACGGGCGGGGTTGGGTTGGATTGCTAAAAATGGGAATCTCATTACTAGAAATTACGGTTCTTGGGTGTTTCTGGGAGAGGTGTTAACTAATTTGGTCTTAGAGTACGATCGCCCCCATACAGAACATTGTGGCACTTGTACTCGCTGTTTGTCAGCCTGCCCGACTAATGCGATCGCTCAACCTTTTGTCGTAGACGCAAACCGCTGTATTGCTTATCATACCATAGAAAACCGAGCCGAAACCTTGCCCCCAGAAATAGCAACCAATCTTCATAATTGGGTGGCAGGTTGTGATATTTGTCAGGATGTTTGTCCGTGGAATCAAAGATTTGCTAAACCCACAAAAGAAGCCGCCTTTAATCCCTATCCGGAAAATCTAGCCCCGACTTTAGAAGAATTAGCCACTATTTCCGATGAGACTTGGAGTGAGAGGTTCACCGCCTCAGCTTTGCGCCGAATTAAGCCCTATATGTGGCGGCGTAATGCTCAGGCTAACATGAAATCATAATTCTGCCAACTCGGAGAAGATTTCAACGCGCGACGGATACGCGGACGGTGATCATCAGACGATCGCACTTCTGGGCTGTTGGGTTTCGGGGGTGCGATCGCCAATCTTTATCTCCCGTTCTCATCCTCTCCCGGCAAAAAATCATCATTTAAAATATCCGCGATCGCGTAGGGACACGCTACCGGCAATACCTCCAACGGCAACCCCGTCTCGTCCTTACCCTGTCGTCGTGTCCGGGGATACGCCCACAAAATCGCCTCCGGTCAGTAATTCTTCAAACTCGGCGAATCTTCCAAAATATCTAAAATTCGCGTGCGATGTTCGGTGATACTTCCCGCCCAACTTCCCGTCCGCAACTCCGGTTGAAATTCCCACTTGAGTAAGTGCAATAGCGCCATCGCCAAATTGCTGCGAAGACTGCTGCGTTCCCGCTTACTCATATCCTCAATTTCTTCGAGCAAGTTTTCCCAGTCCACTTGGTCATAATTGCGATCGCGCAATTGTTCCAATGTCCCCTCAATCCAGAGGACGTAATCTTCGCAGTCAAGTGTTGTCAATTGCTGTTTCGATAACGTCATATCCGATGATCGCCAATACGGGGTTTAAGGTTGATTCTGAGTTTCGGAAGTTCGATCGCCCTTTGTGTAAGTTTTGACTTCAGAATAATTCAATATTTTTTGATCTTGAGTGAGTAAGAATGTGTCATAAACTTTGGCTGTGGCAACGATAATTTGATCGGCAGGATCCGAATGAAATCCAGACAATTGAGTTGATTGAAGTATAATTGGAAGGCTCAGTTCTAAGATTTGAACTCCCGGATAGCTTAAAGCAAGTTCTAGCCATTCATGGACAGAACAACTAAAACTCAATCGGTTTTTCTCGACTAATTTAGCAACCTCCCAACAAGAAATGATGCTGATACCCAGACCACTTGTTTGATGGGTTTGAATGATCTCCTGGTTTTGGGGAGATAACTTGGGGTTTTCATCCACCCACCAAATCCAGATATGAGTGTCTAGAACGATCATAGCAATGCTTCCCAGTCATCTGCTGCGACGGGTTCGTAGGGATCGTCATAGTGAATCACCTTCCCATGCAGGGGTTGATCTTGGGAGGAAGGCTGTCGCGATCGCATATCCTTTTTGACCGTTTTCAAAATGGCTTCAATAATCAGGATACGCTCTTCTATCGATGTACCTTGTATTTTTTTCAGAATTTCTGATTCGATCATTTTTTTTGATGATATAATGGTTGTTTTGAGTGCGATCGCCAATCTTTATCTCCCGTTCCCATCCTCTCCCGGCAAAAAATCATCATTTAAAATATCCGCGATCGCGTAGGGACACGCCGCCGGAAACACCTCCAATGGTAACTGAGTTTCCGCCCGCGCTTGTTTTCGCGCACTGGTATAACATTCGTCCACGACACTGGCGAGATAATTCTGCCAACTCGGAGAGGATTTCAACGCCCGACGGATACGCCGACGGTTTTCGATAATACTCCCCTCCCAACTTCCGGTTCGCCATTTCGGTTGAAATTCCCACTTGAGTAAATGCAGCAATACCACCACCAAATTATTCTCAAGGCTGTGGCGTTCCCGCCGTCCCATGTCTTCGATTTCCTCGATTAAATTGTCCCAATCTACGTCATTATAGTGGCGCGATCGCAACTGGGCGATCGTCACTTCCAGCCATTGGAGATAGTCTCGATCGTAAAGCTGTTTGATATGGGATGGCGATGGTATCATAATTCTGGTGACTGAATCAAGTTTATTATAGCCTGAAAGATTGGGCGATCGCACTTCTGGGCTGTTGGTTTCGGGGGTGCGATCGCATATTTCATATCAAGATCTGAGTAAGTCGTCATCTAGTTGGATTTTCAGTAACTTTAAATTTGGGCGATCGCTAATGGCGCGAAATACTCTCGCAATGTAATAATTATCGCATTCTTTCATAAATTCCCATTGAGCGTTAGTGATGCTGAATAGCGTGGACTCCGACTGATATTCTGCTTGTTTAGTTGACTTGGCATCAATATAATATGCAACGTCTGTTAAATTCTCTTCCCAGACTTTGAAATCATAAGGATATTTTTCTTCTCCATCTTGATTCATCCACAGAACTCGATCCGCCCCAAATTTTCTCACCAATTTATCATAGACAAATTCTTCTCCCCGTTCACCAATATTAGGTTCATCATGGAAATCATCAAAACTGATAGTATTAGGATAAGTTCTTCGGGGACTTATCGAGTCAGTTTCAGAAGGTTTAGATACGCTAGACTCCGTATCATTTAAGGATCGCCTCAAAGATTGCATATCGATACCCAACTCTTCCAATAAACTGATGACTTCCGTTTCCGAACCGGGAGTTATGGCTTTTTGTTTCAACTCTTCCAGTTTCCGAAAATCATCAAAGTTATTCAACATTTGATTGATGTCGGATTCCGATATATTGGGATTGATAGCCAACTTCGTCAACGCGCTTAATTTTTCTGGATCGGTCTGTATCAGTTCAAAAATATTCTCATTGATTCGCTCATCGCCAATAATGTTTAATAAAAGTTGTGCCTTCTGTTCAAAGAAATAAGGAAAGCATTTTTTGATGAATTCTTTATCTTGAGATGCAGACCACGACAGCAATATTTTGACGGGATGAACGAAATTATAATCTTTGCGATCGCCTTCATATTTAGCCAATGCTTCATCAATTTCTTTTGCTATATTTTCGATGGTTTCTGTTTCAGATTCATCAAAAAATTCTGGGGTTCGCTTAAAGTTTTCATGATTGAGTAGCAGTTCACTTCCCCAGTCTTTCTTGGTTAAGCAGTTAGCGATCTCTTTGATTTCTTCGGGAATACCCCCATCCTTCTTAACCCGTTTCTTTTCACAAAACTCACCATTTTGATTGGGCCATACTTTCTGCTTTTCAACAAACCATGACAAATGCTGAGGACGCTTGTGGGTAAAATCAATTAATTCATCCAAATAACTGACCGCATCTTCCCAACTGAGATTGATATGTTTTGACAATTCATCTAAGCTTGCTTTACTGGCTACGTCTTCAATCATTGATTTCACAATCCATTGATTGCAATCATCCCACTTGAAACCTTTTAATTCGGGTATGATTTTAATTGAAGACGGGACAGCTTCACCATAGATGGTTCGTGCCAATCGCCAAATCGTTTCGCGATCGCTCTCATTGGGACTAGACAAATAACTAATCAAATCATAAACTGCACTTCTCAATCTTGGATTGGGTGTATCTTGTGCAAGTTTAATGATTTTGTTGATGTCATCTGAAGCATCACCCACACTTAACTGTTGCTGATGTTTCTCAAAGCCTTTGATATCTCTATCCAATAATTTGGCTCGGTAATTCATCCCTAGTTTTAGTAAAACATCTTTAATTTCTTCGGGAATGTTTTGGTCGAAGTTGACTTGGCTTTCACATTTAAAGTTCCCTTCCTGATTCGGTAATACTGGCTGTTTGAGATAAAATAACTGCCAATTTTCATCCCGATTTAAAAATTCGATAAAATCACTAATCCAACTGACTGCTTCTCGATCGCCTTTAGATAAACGAGATTTCAGATTGTCCACATTTCCCAATTTTACCAAATCTGATACGAGCGTTTTTAGCAGCCAGCGATCGCACTCATTCCAAAGTTTGGCAGTGTATCGATTCAAGGGACGCTTTTCCGGTACAGCTTCATCCAAATCTTTGGCAAACTGCCAAATTTTATCTCTCAACTCCATCGCCGTATCGCCGAAATCTTCTTCCGGAAAACAGCTAATCAGGTAGTAAACCGCTTTTCGGATTGACGGCGTATTATTGTCTCTGATGACCGCATCAATTTTATTGGAAACTTGATGAATTTCCAATTGCTTAGAAAAATCGCAATTAATTTCTAAATGTGCCAAATCATTTTTCCAATCTTGTCCCAAAATTTTGAGGACATATTTCAATTCTTCCGGGATGCGATCGTCTTTGAATAGTTCACTAAACAGTTTAAAATTACCGTATTGATTCGGAATAATCGGATAATTATCTAATAATTGCGTTGATTTATTGGATTCATCTGCGATCGCAAACTTAATGACTCGATTCAACCAATCCAGAGTTTCCGACTCATTTTGATTAATTTTTTCTCCTAATTGCTTGAGATTTTCCTGCGCCGAAATATTTTGAATCAAATTCGACAAATCGTAACGCAAATTACACCGAAAATCTTTTTTCCAATCTCCATCAATAAATTCATACCAATCTGAAACCTGTTCTTTTTTGGGCAACTTTTCGGAATGCAATGTTAGCGCCAACTCCCACAGTTTCAGAATTTTACTTGGTGTACGGTGATAGGGAATTAACGCATCTTGTAGAGGAATTCTATCTCCTTGTTGATTGTCAACTATTGGCGTTGCTAAAATTGCTTCTCTGATTGGTTTTTGTACCTTAGCTTTATACCAATTATCGTCAATGTTTTTGGGTATTCCTGATTTAGCCAATAAATGAGCATTTCCCCAGTTCAAGCTAACATGATCTAAAATTCGGTGATATAGTTCTACAGCTTGTTCAAATATTTCCTTGTTGAGATAGCGTTTTTCATCATCGCGATCATCTAATAAAACGCTGTCTCTCGGTTCTGTAGGATTAAACATAGGACTATTTAAAATTACCGGAAAACTAAAGTCTTCCGAACCGATTAGAGGAAAATCACAGAATAGCTTAGGAGTATCAGGACTGATTTTTTTAACCATCCAATTTTCCTCTACCTTGTGAATTGGAATAGCTATAAAAATTGTATTTTCATTATTGCAAATAGAAGCGATATTAATTATTTCTATATTGTCATTAGATTGAATTGCGATCGCCGAAATTTTTACCCCACCGATGGTCTCTTCACTTCCCCGATAATAAACGATTCTAGTATCTTCGATTTCATTAATTACCGTCACCGATTCAATTTTGGGAATAAAAACCAAAGTGTAACTTAAAGCATTATGTAAATCATCAATTCCAATCTTGGCAATACTCAGTCCTTGGCGATCAAGATCATATTTAAAAGAAGTATCGAGGTTTTTATGGGGTTGATATTCCGTCAATACCGGACATAAATTGTTGTCGTCCAACTCCTCAAATACCTGATAAGATTGCTTAACTTTAGCCGTCATTTCATCGGGGGTTTTCGCTTCGCGATCAAGTTGGAGATCAAAACGCTTATAAATTATTTCTTCTTCTCTGTCTTCCAAAATGCCGGAAACCCCGACTTTCTTCGATAATAAATGTGTCGTCATGAAGCCAGTGCCAAATTTTCCTGTCGTCGCTAACAGTTCTTCAGCAGATTCTGCTCTATCTTTCGTCGAAACTTGTTCGATTAAATAAGTAATATTATCCATCAAAAATGGATTGCCATTGTGCTTAAATTCGACTGAATCCTTGGTCAAAATGACTTCAATTTTGACATGGCGATCTGCAACATCTTTGGCATTTTGCAGCAATTCCCAAATCCACCGCCTCTCTGAGCCTTTATGTTCATATAATTTTTCTATGCCATCAAGCAGCTTGGTAGCGACTAGCTTTTGATGTGCTTTCAGCGATGATTCGTAGGCTTTGCGTTGATAACTCATGATTCAGACCCCAAAAAATAAAAACTCTCGTGTACTAATTTAGTCTTTAACTCCTAGCCCTTGGTGCAGGAGCGCCCCGCAGCATCCCTTCTGTACTCAAATCTTCATCAATTTCTTCCCAATGCAAACCATATCCACCGCCGCAAATCTCCCAAGCCTCTCGCTGTTCTGGTGTGGCATGGTACAGCTTCGGATACCAAACTAAAGGAACTGAAATCGCACGGCCATCCATCAAAAAGACTGTTATCGAATCCTCATCAAACGAGACATCTTTCACCGCCGAATTATTCATGTAAAACCCCCAATAAAATCTCCCAGTTGTCTTGTACAATTTTTTCTATTTTACGCAACTCCCTTGCACTGAAACAAATATATCAGAAAATATCCTCAATTTTATCCTATGAATTGCGATCGCATATTGGGAGATGATTATTTCTTATTGATTGAGTTTATACCATCCTCCATTGCTTAAATCTCGAAGTTCTGGTAAATCTAGTTTGGCTTTTTCAAAAATATCTGTTTTTGAAAAAATATCTTCCAGCTTTAGAAGATGGGTAGTTATATTGGGATAATTTCTGTGAAATTCTTGTAAACGGTTTAAGTATCCTGCTGTATAACCAACCCCTGACAACATAATGCCAATATCTGCATTGTTGATCATCAAATTACCGCAAAAATCAGCAGTAAACGAAGCATCTAAAGCAGTACGATAAAGTTTGCACTGAAAATAGATTTGTTTGTTACCAAGTACCCCATAACCATCAATTCCGCCATCTTTTCCGGGTGGCCCTGGATTCAAACCAAGGTGGGCGGCAAAACGCCGCCCTAAATCTTGCTTGACTGCTTGCTCAGATTCAATTATTCCCTGTACTAAAGGATTCATATTGTCTATCAACTCGCTTTTTGAAAAGATTTGAGAGCATTTTCAATAAAGTTTTCATGCATTAATTTGATGCCAAAAAAAATACATTCATTCACTTTTTCAGTCATCTCTAATTCTCGGAGCTTCTGATCTATATCAGGAGTGGGAAGAAAATCCTTATTGTACTTTTCTTGTTTGATTCTTGAATTGCCAATATCGGCTGAAGTTGCTTTTAACTCTTCTTGAAAATTTTGACACTCTTCTGATTTTCTCTTCTTCCATTTATCTATCAAATCCCGATTTTCTTGTTTCTTAATTGTTGTATCCATAAAATGGACGTAACTGATGGCAAAGTTGGGAAAATTTTCAGTCTTACCTCTCACAAACTGACCCAATTCAGTCATTTTCTCTGCCTCTGATTTTGTCAATTTATAGGAAATTTTATCTTGTAGCTTGTTTGGTCCCTCCTGTTCGGACTCTAGAATTCCTTTATTAATTGCACTTTTGATATTTGGAACAGTTTGCTTTTGGTGGTTTTTCGTCATTTTTATACCCTCTCAATTGAGTCAATGTTTAATAAATCGGAAAAATATTCATATAAATTTTCGTGATTTTCGTATTCCCAAATATACTGTCTTTCTTGATAAATAGCCGTTTGAATTTCATCTTGTAGCTCTTCCATCGGAAGAGCTATCTGCCAAAACTGGTTTTTTTTCTCTGCCTTGATTTGAGATAATTCTCTCTCTACTAACTCCCTTGGTATACCCAAAGGTACGATTGATACTTGTGCCATATAACCGGCTGTAGATCTGAGCTGAGATATCAGATCTAGCATATTAGGAAGTTGTTTAATTGCTCTTTCCCTTTGAGATGTGTTGACAGGGATTAAAATTAAATCCGGATCGTTTCCAACAATTGCCCTAACCGTATCGCTTTTAGGGGATTTGATATCTAAAACAATATGACTGTAAGATTGAGCTTGTTTTTTCACTGATTTACGTTCTTCATTATAAATAACCGTACTACTTCCGCTATCAACCAGAGAGTATGAATCATATTGATTTGGCGAACTCTCGTCGCGCGCAAAAAATTGCCAAAGGTCGGCTTGATCGTCACAATCAACTAGAAGTACACTGTCTCCCCGATTGAGCAATACACCTGCTACATGGACGGCTAACGTAGTTTTTCCTACCCCACCTTTATTGTGGGTACACAGAATAATCAATTTTTAGCTTCCCCCATGCTCATTGACTCGCTTAATTATAGCCAAATAAAGTAAACTGAGTCAACTTGCGAGTCTCCGGATCGTGAAATGCAAACACGATATCTTCCGGCGGCACACCTTCCCTCAACAACTTAGTGGCTTCAAAGTCGCCCTAGGTCAAGTGTATTTAGGGCGATAATAGGGAAGGCGCGATCGCCTCCCCACCATTTTCAACCCAAGCCGGGAAGGCGCGATCGCTTTCCCAGCATTAGATAAGCTAGTTGCTTAACGCACCAGCCGGGATGCCTAAAACATCCTCAATTTTCGGCATTTGCTCAAGAGGAATAACCCGACCCTCATCTTCAAACCCTGCAATTTGATCAAAGTTCAAATAGCGGTAAAGATCCCCCGCAAACGGGTCGATTTTCTGGGTGATAATCGCCATATATTCCTCAACCGTGGGAATGCGACCCAACAGCGCACAAACCGCCGCCAATTCAGCCGAACCCAGATACACCTGAGCCCCCTTACCCATACGGTTATTAAAGTTGCGAGTCGAAGTAGAAAATACCGTTGTATTATCTTCCACCCTTGCTTGATTTCCCATACAAAGAGAACATCCAGGCATTTCCGTCCGCGCCCCAGCAGCCGCAAAAGTACCATAAACCCCCTCTTCCCGAAGTTGTTGTTCATCCATGCGGGTAGGCGGACAAATCCACAGACGCACCTTCACCGGACCTGCCCCTTCTAACACCTTAGCAGCAGCGCGATAATGTCCGATATTAGTCATACAAGAACCGATAAACACCTCATCGATTTTGTCACCCGCACACTCAGACATCAGTTTCACATTATCAGGGTCATTAGGTGCCGCTACAATAGGTTCAACGATCTCATCCAAATTGACCTCAAGAATATCCGCATACTCAGCATCGGCGTCAGCTTCCATCAACTCAGGATTAGCTAACCATTGTTCCATTTTGGCAATGCGACGGGTTAAAGTCCGAGCATCCTGATATCCACGAGCAATCATATTCCGCATTAGGGCTACATTCGATCGCAAATATTCAGAAATCGTCTCAGTCCCCAACTTAATCGTACAGCCAGCACAGGAACGTTCCGCAGTAGCATCAGTCAACTCAAAAGCCTGTTCCACCTTCAAATCAGGTAGACCTTCCATCTCCATAATCCGGCCATTGAAGACATTTTGCTTATTCTCCTTACCAACAGTCAGCTTACCTTGCTGCATCGCCACCCAGGGAATAGCATTAACAATATCGCGCAGCGTCACACCCGGCTGTAATTGCCCCTTAAAGCGCACCAAAACCGATTCTGGCATATCCAAAGGCATCGCCCCCAAAGCGGCTGCAAAAGCCACCAAACCCGAACCAGCGGGGAAAGAAATACCCAAGGGGAAACGGGTATGAGAATCGCCGCCAGTCCCCACCGTATCGGGTAACAGCATCCGGTTTAGCCAGGAGTGGATGATACCATCTCCCGGACGCAAAGCCACACCGCCACGGGTAGCAAAGAAGTCCGGTAGTTGCTTGTGGGTTTTGATATCCACTGGTTTCGGATAGGCTGCGGTGTGACAGAAACTCTGCATGGTCAGGTCAGCGGAAAACCCTAAACAAGCTAATTCCTTCAATTCATCCCGCGTCATGGGTCCGGTAGTGTCTTGGGAACCTACGGTGGTCATTATCGGTTCGCAGGAGGTACCTGGACGGACTCCCGGTAGTCCGCAGGCTTTCCCAACCATTTTTTGGGCTAGGGTAAAGCCTTTTCCGGTATCTTCTGGGATAGCAGGACGGGCGAAAAGTTCGCTGGGGGTTAGTCCCATTGCTTCCCGGGTTTTGTCGGTCAGGCTGCGACCAATTAACAAGGGAATCCGACCCCCGGCGCGTACTTCGTCTAGGATAGTTTCCGGTTTCAGGGTGAAGGTAGAAATCACTTCCCCGGCTTGGTTGGTAATTTCGCCTTTGTAGGGGTGAATGGTGATCACATCCCCGGTTTCCATTTTGCTGACATCACATTCTATGGGGAATGCGCCAGAGTCTTCGGCGGTGTTGAAGAAAATGGGGGCGATTTTTCCACCTAGGATATAGCCTCCCCGCCGTTTGTTGGGTACAAAGGGGATATCTTCGCCAATATGCCACAGGACTGAGTTAATGGCAGATTTGCGGGATGAACCAGTCCCGACTACATCCCCAACATAAGCTACAGGGTAGCCTTTTTGTTTCAGTTGGGCGATGGTTTGTATACCTTCGGGCATCCTTGACTCTAGCATGGCTAGGGCGTGCAGAGGGATGTCTGGTCGGGTGGTGGCGTGGGGGGCGGGAGAAAGATCGTCGGTGTTGGTTTCGCCAGGGACTTTGAAGACGGTGACGGTTATGGCTTTGGGGACTTTCGGGTTGCGAATGAACCAGGCGGCGTTAGCCCAAGCGTCTAGGACTTGTTTGGCGTAAGGGTTGATATCTGACAGCGCTAGAATGTCGTTGAATGCGTCAAATACTAGGGTGATTTTGCTTAGGGCGTTGGCTGCTTCGCTGGCAATATTGGAGTCGGAAGACTTCAGGAAACTTACCAGGGATTGCACGTTATAACCCCCTACCATTGTACCTAGTAGGTCGATCGCTCCTTGGGGACAGATGAGGGGACTGCTGATTTCCCGTTTGGCGATCGCTGTCAGAAATCCGGCTTTTACATAGGCGGCTTCGTCTACTCCGGGGGGAATGCGATCGCGCAATAGTTCCATCAGAAACTCTTTTTCCCCTTCCGGTGGGTTTTTCAGCAGTTCGCACAGTTCCGAGGTTTGCTCCGCAGTTAGGGGCAATGGCGGAATTCCCTGTTGGGCGCGTTCGGCAGCTTGTTGACGATAGGCTTCTATCATTACTTCTGTTCTCCTTTTCGTTTGATTATTTTATGCTACCTAGAATCCATCAAAAATGGCTAGGACGATTTATCCGTTGTCCTTCTGATTTCATCTCATGGTTTCTACTGCTGGGCTTTCAACATCTATCATTTGATTTCCCCCCTTACTCTATCGGAAACTAGATGAGTAGGATAATATCAAGTTACATAAAACTGTATTTTAGACAACATTATTAGTATCTCAGCTAATCATGATATCCTTGGTCTGCTGATTTGACGATGCGGATGCACCCTACAAATGTCATCTATAAAGGTGCTTTAGTCAGCTTCTGATTATCCATGGGTCTGCTTATTTGGGGATGCCGATAGACCCGCCCCATGTCATTTGATGAGTGACGACATTAATATTATACTACAATTTCCGCCCATATAACCTGTATATTAACCTTTATTATATGGATGGGCTGTTGATCCCCAGTCTGTTAAAGTTTTTTAAATTTGTCGGGCTATCTAAGTTGATTTGCCAGAAAAATAGTACAATCGTAATATAGGAAGTATGAGACGACCTGTGCATCTGCTCGGTAATCACAAGCGGCTGCGGTTGTTGATTGAATAATTTTCAGGACTCCCAAAGTGGCTGGCCAACATCAAAAAGCGCGTGAATATCAGTTTACAGACCCCAAGGGACAGAGCGATCGCCATTATAGAGAATTTTCCTCGGAGAGTGAGAAAGTGTCACCAACCCCTCCAGAAATAATGTCAATGTTGGTCCAGTCTCTACCTCAACCAGTGATGGTGAGCGACCATGATGGCACGATTATCCATTGTAACACAGCTTTGCTAGAAATATGGCAGGGGTCAAGGGAAAGTCTAATCGGACATAAAGAATCCTTTATTTATACATCCATTAACCATTATCAGCAAATTCGGGAACAGTTTGACCAAGGGAATGCCATAGACTCGGTGGAAATTCAAATCCGCCTATCAGATAGGCGGACGACTTGGGTATGCCTATCTATGCGATCGCTACCCTTAATCCCTGAACCGGTAGTTCTAACAATTTTCTCAGACACCAACAGCCATATTCGCCGCCCCAACCAAAACCAGCTAGACAATGAAGCTAGTTATCAAGCGGCGGTCGCCAAATTTGGACAAATTGCTCTCACCAGCCCTGACCTTGACTCTCTGATGGGGAAATTGATTACTCAGGTCAAGGAAACCTTAAAAATTAATCGCTGCATGGTTTTGGAACTACTACCCAATCATCAGGCTTTTTTACTACGTTCGGGTATTGGTTGGCGACCAGGGCTAGTGGGGTCGGCTCAAATTACTGCCTCTCCTAATTCCCAGGCAGGTTACACCCTCCAACAGGGTGAAGCAGTAATCGTTGAAGATCTGCGAGTAGAAACTCGTTTCCCAGGAACTCCTCTGCTACACAACCACAAAATTGTCAGCGGTTTAAGTGTGATTATTCCCGGACCAAAAGGGGCTAACTCCAAGCCTTGGGGGGTGTTGAGTGTACATACGCGACGAGTGCATCAATTTACCTTAAATGATGTACATTTTTTGGAGGCGATCGCTCACATTCTCGCTACGGCGATCGAGAGACAGCGGGCTGATGAACGACTCAAGTTGATGGAAAGAGCCATCAATAGCAGTCGCAATGGCATTATTATCACCGACGCTACTGAGTCGGACAACCGGGTGATTTTTGCGAACTCAGGCTTTGAGAAAATTACCGGATATTCTCGCCATCAAGTCATTGGTCGAAATTGTCGATTTCTTCAGGGTCGAGACAGTGACCCCAAAGCCTTGGCGGAGTTACGAAGCGCCATTGAAGAAGGGAGGGAATGTAATATTGAATTAAAAAAATATCGCCCAGACGGTAGCAGTTTTTGGAATGAATTATCAATTTCTCCGGTCTACAATAACCAAGGCTTTCTCACCAATTTTATCGGTATTCAAACCGATATTAGCGATCGCAAACAGGCGGAAGCTAACCTCTTATCCAAATCCGAAGCCCTGGCGCAGTTTAGCAGCAAACTTAAACAACTACATCGCATTACTACCCGTCTTTATCCTAGCCTAGAAGCCAGGTTTGAAGACTATCTACAGACCGGGTGTGAATTGCTGCAAATGTCAACAGGTTTAATTGGTAAAATCTCCGCCGGAGTCTATAGCTTAGAATTTGTTTATCCTCACTCCGACTTATTTACCATCGGTCAAACTGCGAACATCGCCGACACCTTTTGTGCTAAACCATATCACACTCAGGAAACCGTTACCCAAACCCAAGCCGGTCTTGACCCGGAATGGAGTCAAGTCCAAGCCTACCAGACACTTACATTAGAATCTTATATCGGTACTCCCATTTGGGTAGGCGATCGCATTTATGGCGTACTGAGTTTTGTTCACCAACCACAGAGAACCGTACCCTTTAAATCAGAAGATCGCGAAATTATTGAATTGATGGCACAGGGTTTAGGAGACTTCCTCGCCGCCCAAGAAATTGAACAGCGACAACGAGAGGCTGAACAAGCCTTGCGAGAAAGTGAAGAACGTTATCGGATGTTAGTAGAACTTTCCCCCGACACCATTGCTATTTACTGCGATGACCAAATTGTTTATATTAACCGTGCCGGGGTAGAATTGTTGGGGGCTAAACAACCCGAAGATATTATTGGTCGTTCCATTTATGATTTTGTGGATTATGATCAGACCACAGTCATTCTCAACCAAGAATTAACTGGAGAAGCCAAACAGCAATCGGCGACGCTTTTTGAACAACAATTAATCCGCTTAGATGCCGCAATTATTGACGTGGAAATTGCCGGCATTCCCACTAATTATCATGGTCGCGATGCCATTCAAATCATTATCCGCGATATTAGCGATCGCAAACAAGCCCAAGCCCAACTACTCCACGCCGCCTTTTATGACCCTTTAACCGAACTACCTAACCGCAGTTTATTCAACCAAAAACTCTCCGAAGCCTTACGGCGTTCTAAAGAGGACTCGAATTATCAATTTGCGGTTCTCTTTTTAGATCTAGATCGGTTCAAAGTTGTTAACGACAGTTTAGGTCATGTTATCGGTGATTTCTTGCTCATAGAAATTGCTCATCGCTTAGAAATATGTGTTACCAGCCCTGGGGATACCATCGCCAGATTAGGGGGGGATGAGTTTACCATTTTGATGGATCACATTTCCGACCCCAAACAAGCACTAGAATTAGCCGAAAAAATTCATCGGGAACTCAGCCAGCCCTTCTATATCGAAGGTCACGAAATTTTTACCACTGCTAGTATTGGTATTGTACCCAGTCGCGGATGCACCTTTAAAAAAGGAGCAGAGACCGACAACTACCACTGTTTATTATACAACAACCCCGAAGATTTTCTCCGAGATGCAGATATCGCCATGTATCATGCTAAAGAACGAGGAAAGGCGCGATCAGAAGTTTTTGATTTATCAATGCACACCCAAACCCTCGCCCTTCTGCAATTAGAAACTGATTTGCGTAAAGCCATATTTGGATCTGCTCAACTCAATGTTGCACTCAATCACATCTCTAGCTCTGAGTCCAACCCGTTAGCCTCAGCCATCTCTGATGTATCTGTCATACCTAGTCAACTCCCAAGTTTAAATGACTTTATCATTCACTATCAGCCAATTGTCTGTTTAATTACTGGTAGGATAGTCGGTTTTGAAGCCTTGGTGCGATGGAGACATCCCCGCCGAGGATTAGTGTCACCTGCTGAATTTATCCCCGTAGCGGAAGAGACGGGATTAATTGTTCCTTTAGGCGCTTGGGTCCTGGAAGAATCATGCCGTCAGCTTAGTAGTTGGAAACAACAACTTAAAAACTGGGAGAGGTCTCCGCAATCAGTCTCTTCTCACTTAACCATTAGTGTCAATTTGTCTGGGAAACAACTCAATCAGCTTAATTTGATACAACAAATTGATGCTATCTTAGCCAGAACTAATTGCGACCCGAAAAGCCTCAAGCTGGAAATTACCGAAAGTATGTTAGTTGAGAACTTCCAGACCGCTTTGATTGTTTTAGCACAACTAAAAGCACGCAAAATTCACCTAGCCATTGATGATTTTGGGACGGGATACTCCTCTTTGAGTTATCTGCATCAATTACCCCTCAAAAGTTTGAAAATCGACCAATCCTTTGTACAGCGATTGGAGGAAGAACCCAGCAATTATATCGATCAATACAGCCAACCTCAACAAATTATCAAGGCGATTATTTCCCTGGCTCATAACTTGGGGCTGGAAGTTACCGCAGAAGGTATTGAGACTCGACAACAGATGCAGTTTTTGCACAATCTTGGCTGTGATTATGGTCAGGGTTATTTGTTTTCTAAACCTTTACCCGCTGAAGAAGCTACTCAATTAATGCTTAACTCTGCGATCGCATATTCTAGCGAAAAATCGCGCTTCTTTTACGGTTAATTTACACTCCGTTGATGATAGTCTACAACCGTGAAGATACTTATCAAAATCCTGTCCATAGCATAAGTTTTCCTAATTTGTCTGGGAAGATAAATTTGAATCGCAAAATATTGTTAAGAATTGTTACAATTTTGTTGAAAATCCCTCGCAAATAGTTGACGAGATTATAGGGGTTGTGGTATCCTCAAATAAATCGCACCCAAGGGGTTACTATGCCTTGATTCAAAAATAGAGGCTACAACCCGCATTCTATCGCACTTAAACTTATTCTCTGCCGAAAAAATTAAATTTGCGATTCACGAGTTTTTGGGTAAAATCAGGAGGCCATTTTTAGGGGTATTGACAAAAACGACATTTTGTGCATAGACGACATTTTCCGGGTAGTTCAACTTCAGCGTTGACGGTAATAAATAATAATTTGTTTTCTAAGGCTTTACCTGCTGAAGAAGCTACTCAATTAATGCTTAACTCTGCGATCGCATATTCTAGCGAAAAATCGCGCTTCTTTTACGGTTAATTTACACTCCGTTGATGATAGTCTACAACCGTGAAGATACTTATCAAAATCCTGTCCATAGCATAAGTTTTCCTAATTTGTCTGGGAAGATAAATTTGAATCGCAAAATATTGTTAAGAATTGTTACAATTTTGTTGAAAATCCCTCGCAAATAGTTGACGAGATTATAGGGGTTGTGGTATCCTCAAATAAATCGCACCCAAGGGGTTACTATGCCTTTATTCAAAAATAGAGGCTACAACCCGCATTCTATCGCACTTAAACTTATTCTCTGCCGAAAAAATTAAATTTGCGATTCACGAGTTTTTGGGTAAAATCAGGAGGCCATTTTTAGGGGTATTGACAAAAACGACATTTTGTGCATAGACGACATTTTCCGGGTAGTTCAACTTCAGCGTTGACTGTAATAATAATTAGTTTCCTGACGATCGCCATTAGCAACCATACCCAAAACGGGAACTCCAGCCATTTCCAACTCTCGCAGAGCCAGATTAAAAGCTGATCGGTCAGTTTTTCCCAACCCGACCACCATCATCAACCCATTAGTGTGGGAGGCGAGTAAATTAGCATCAGCCAAACCCAACAGGGGAGCAGTATCATAGACAATTAAATCAAACTGTTGGCGCAGTTGAGCCATAACCTCCTGCATTCGCGCAGAAGCCAGCATTCGAGTCGGGTCAACAGGTAGAGGACCGGAAGTTAAAATAAACAGATTTTCATCCGATGGCGATCGCCTAATCAAAGTCTCGATCTCCAGATTACCAGCGATCGCATCACTGAGACCCTGTAAATTAGACACCCCCAACATCGAATGAATACGGGGGTTACGCAAATCAGCATCTACCAATAACACCCGCTGACCCATCGCCGCCGCCCCAATCGCTAAATTTAGGGCTACAGTAGACTTACCATCTGCAGGTCGTGCGGAACTAATCACACAGGAGTTGATGGGTGATTCCGTAGCCAAGTGGCGTAAATTAGCCGTAAGCGATCGAAAAGCCTCGTGAAATATCCCACAGGGGACCATCGACAAATTTGGTAGAACATCGGTCTCCCCAGTCAACCGAGAATTAGCCGGAAGCATCAAAGCATCATCGCTGGCTGGAATTACCCCTAGCAGCGGAATGGGGGTATTCTCCGCTATTTCTTCGCTGTTGTGGAACACATTATTAAGGCGATCGACCAATTGAGCTATAATCATTCCCAAGCCTAAACCCGCCAATCCTCCCAAAGCTAGATTTAGGGGAATATTCGGCGAAACCGTCTCCAGTTGTCCGGATCTTTGGCGAGGAATCATGGGGGGGGCGATTAATTGCCAGGATCTAACAGGCGGTTCTATAGTTAATTCTAATTCCGCCTGGCGATCCGATAAGTCATTTAGTCGGGTGGTAGCGGTTTCTAACTGCTGATTTAAGTCTCTGTAGCGGCGGATGACTTCCGGTAAACTTTGAGAGTATTCTTGTAAACTGGTCGCTGCTGTTTGTAAAACGCGATCGCGTACCTGTAGCATTTCTATCTGATGTGCTGCTACCATCATCTGCTGAATTAATCCCATTCGCAGGGAGTCTTGGTGGCTTAAAATACTGGGGTCTACAGTAGTTAAGTCTTGACCCAAAACCCGCACCGCCTCTTCTTGGAGTAATGGTAATAAATGATTGCGTTGGTCTAATAAAGATTGAATTTGGGGGGATGTTTCCTTAAACCTAGCCGACTCTACAGCTACCTCCGTTTCCACAGCTAAGAGTTTTTGTAGGAGGGTTTGATAGCGAGGAGAATTTGTTAAAGCCGAAGCCATCATCGCCTGTTGGGGGTCGAGTCCTAGTTGTTGTTGTAGAGTTAAATACCGAGACTTTTCCTCTTGGAGTTGGGTTTGGGTTTGTAGTCTTTCGGTTTCTATCATCCCTAAGCGATCGCTTATTTGGTGGCTGGTAACTTCCGGCGTAATCATCAGATGCTCCTGCTGGAGATTCACAATTTCTCGTTTGAGGTTATTCACCTGGGTAAGTAGGGGATTAATTTTTTGATTAATCATCTCCAGCTTTTGGCTGGTTTCCGACGGACGTTGTAACCCTTGATGATATTCCAGATATCCCGAAGCGATCGCCTCCAGAATAAACTGGATCTTTTGCGGTTCACTATCTTGATAACTCACCTCCAAAATCTTAGTCCCTTCCAGCATTCGCAATTCCAACCGACCCGGAGATTTATCATTAAACAGAAACCGATAATCAACCTGGGGATAGCGACTTTGAATATTCTCCAAAATATCAGCCATAACCTGGGGACTCTGTAGCATTGTCAACTGAGATGCTTCGTCTAACCCCCCCAGTTCATCTGAGGAACTTATTAACAGTTGAAACGTCCCTCTATACTCAGGTAATTGTTCAACCGTCCACCAATAAACCCCCGTCACTGTTGTCGCAGCCACCCCCACAACCACCAACCAGCGACGACAAAACAGATCCGCAATTTTCGCCAACATTCCCCTCGGTTTAGCCCCAACAATCTCAACATTTCTCGCTTCCAAATCTCCGCGATACCAGGGAGAAAATCCCATACCCTCCGCCGATGAACTCCGGGTATAAATCATCGATAACTGGGAACGTCTAGCCTTTTTCATCTTACCTTACTCCCCGATTTTTGCGTGTGCTAAATAACCAGAAAATGAATTTTGCTTAAAAGATACTTATAAACCTCATCAACCCCAAAACATTACTAATCGGATTTAAGGTATTAAAAACCGTACCCATTCCCTCCCGAAAAGCCGCACCCCCTGAACGGTTCACCATAACTACATCGTTATTTCTCAGGACCGGATTATTAGCCTCATTCACATCATCCGATAGATTAACCGAGATCACCCTTCGGGAAACAGTCCCATCCGGGGATATACGGATGAGTTCTACCCTATTGGAGTCAGCCTGACCCCGTTTCAGACCTCCCGCCGCCAGAATCACCTGGTTTAGGGAACTGTTGGGGGGTAGACTAATCGCCCCAGGTTGTAGAACCTCCCCCACCACACTAACACGCATTATACCCGGAGAAAAACTAGCTGTTGCCACATTACCAGAAACTGTAGCATCTACAGTCCCCCCTTTAGGCACAATAATTGTATCCCCCCCTTGTAAAGCAATATCCTCCTGGAGATCTCCCTCTTGTAGAAGTTTCCATAGGTCAACCATAACAGTTTGTTCCGTCCCTGTACGACTAATGCGCCGCACCTGAATTTCTCGAATATTTGCTTCCGGTGTAATTCCCCCCGCCGCTTTAATAGCCCTGGTGACTGTATACACCCCAACCGGATCAACTCCAACTATACCTCGCCACTCCGATACATTTTCCCCCTCAGTCCCAGCCATGGTGTCAATGCTAAGGATATGGGTTCCTGGTCGGTTCACCTCCCCCACCACCGCCACATTAATCGGTCCGTCAGCATTACTAGCAAAATTAGCACTAGACAACTGACGCGCTTCGTGGCGATTAATATTTGTAACAGTCGGAATATATATCCTATCTCCATCTCTCAGGGCTAGATCTTGACTCAGGTCACCATTTTGGAGAAGTTCCCACAAATCAAGATTAACAATAGTTTCCTCACCTCCCCCCCCAGGACGACGGATTTTTACCTGGCGAATATCGGCGCTAGTAGTTATTCCCCCCGCCATTCGCAAAACACCTGTCACAGTAGCAGCATTAGAAACACCTCCCATATTTTGACTCTGGGAATTACCCGATACCATATAAGAACCGGGTCTCTTAACTTCCCCAGCGATCGCTACTTGAACAGGTCTCCTCTCTAATAATTTTACCGTAATCAGTGGTCGTTGTAAATATTCCCCATATCGTTCTTTCAGCAGTTCCGAAACTTGATCAATTGTCATTCCCTGAACCGTCACTCTCCCAATTAACGGGAGGTTTAAACTTCCATCTACTGACACCTGATGACGACCTCTTTCGCCACTATATTCGGGAACATTGAAAATATCAATTTCTATGGTATCACCCGCCCCTAAAATATATTCCCCCACCACCAGAGGAGACAAATTGTTAGCCCCATTATTACCATGATTAATTGTCGGCATTGGTGGCGGTGGTAAAAACTCCCCCCCAGCCGGGAGAGACATCAACAGCCATGTTAACCCCACACAGTTGACTGTTAATCCGAAAAAACATATTTTTTGGGTTGTATAAATCAGCCCGTTTTTGAGAATTTGATTATGTTTGATGATATTATCCATTTCAATAAAATTATCCGCCTATTTTCAGAATCGCCGAATTGTGTTATAACTATATTCTGTGATTGACAATTGCCGAGATTGATGGAACAATTGCAAACAGATGTTTTAGTGGTTGGTGGAGGTGCTGGGGGAACTGCCGCCGCCCTCCAGAGCGCCCGTGGTGGGGCTAATACTATTTTAGTGAGTGAATTTTCCTGGTTAGGAGGAATGTTAACCTCCGCCGGAGTAGCTGCACCAGACGGGAACGAATTAGTAGCCTTTCAGACGGGTCTATGGGGTGCTTTTTTAAGAGAACTTAGACAAAAACAACCCACGGGTTTAGACTGGGGATGGGTTAGTTTTTTTAATTATGACCCCCGCATAGGCGCGCAAATTTGGTCAGACTGGGTAAAATCTCAAAAAAATCTACATTGGATTTCTGGATATGCACCCCTAGAAGTATTGCGGAAAGGCGATCGCATTACTGGGGTGAGATTCCCAGATTTTACCATTAATGCCCAGGTTACCATTGATGCCACAGAATTAGGAGATATTTTAGCTCAAGGTGAAATTCCCTATCGCTGGGGTTGGGAATGGCAACAGCAATGGCAAGAACCTAGCGCCCCAATTCAATCTAGCCAATTTACCGATAATTGTCCAGTACAAGACCCCACCTGGGTAGTATTATTACAGGATTTTGGCGAAACACAAGCCCCAGCCATTAAACCTACCCCAGAAGCCGATTTTAGCAAATTTCAGGGCGCTTGGGATGGCTACGACCCCCAACAATTCCTCAACTATGGTCGCCTACCTGGGGGGTTAATGATGATAAACTGGCCCCATAAAGGCAATGATTACGGGGTAGGATTGGATCGTTTGATTGCTTCAGCGCCACAAAAACAGGCATTCTGGCGGGAAAGTCTACAGCATAGTCTGAACTTCGCCGCCTTCATTCAACAGCACCTAGGAAGGCGCTACGGCTTGGCTGAGAGCATATTTCCCCATACCATGTCAGCTTGGAAAACTGACCTAGGCTTAACTCCTCAGCAACTTGGCGCTTTTGCTATTCATCCCTACTACCGAGAAAGTCGCCGTCTGTGTGGAGTCCAAACGATTACAGAAAATCATATTTTACCTGTCTCAGGAAGTCGCGTCGCCGCCTTACCTATAGACCACAATGGACAATGTGAGGCGATCGCCATTGGTAACTATCCCAATGATCACCACTACAGCGCCGGGTTACTACCAGTTAAACTTAAACTCTTACGCTGGGGAGGTCGCTGGACGGGAACCCCCTTTACTATCCCCTATCGTACCCTAATTCCAGAAACTACAGAGGGCTTAATTGTGGCTGAGAAAAATATTTCCGTTTCCCATATCGCTAATGGCGCTACCCGTCTACAACCTGTGGTTTTGGGTATCGGACAGGCGGCGGGAATGGCTGCGGCTTTATCTGTCCAACAGCGCATATCTCCCCGAATGCTATCAGTGCGATCGCTTCAACAAGCACTATTAACCGACCCCATAGCCCCCGCCGCCATTATTCCCCTGTTTAACCTTACAGGCGATCGCGCCGATTGGCTCAAATGGCAACAATACTATTTAGACCACCCACAAGCCTATCCCATAACTGGTGAAGTTCCCCCACCCGACCCCCACCCGACACAATTAATATCACCCTCATTATCAGAATTTAGCGGACAATTTCACCGCCACCCAGACCACGAATATTCCCTCACCCTCTCTCAACCTCACTCACTCCTCGGTCAGGTATTGAGTCTCGTTACCCTCCACCCACACATTAATCAACAATTACAAACCATACCTACCGCTACCCCCATCACCGTTTGGGGACGACACAACTCCGCCGGTCGCTGGCTACTTGTCGAAGTCATCAAAGAGTTATGTTAAGTTTTGTAACAAAAAAAATCGCCTTTTATGACTGGGGGGGTTGACAAAAGCGATCGCCCTGTGGTAGTCTATGTAATAATGGGAATATTAACAATTTTATTTTTTGCCTACATATTACCAAACTAATCTGTACTATCTTAATAATACCACTACCGTCCGAAAACTGTCAACCCCCAGCGGTAGATGCCAGCGCCACAAGTCAAGTATTGTAGGGCTGAAGGAAAAAATTATCAGATTATCCTGATGTAGGCCTATTGGGTTGGTATCAGGAAATGGACGCTTTAATACGGACATTTCTATGAAACTCAACCCTACATTTGGCTTTTCTATGTTGCTGTTGTTAGGCATGAGCAGTGCCGCCCAAGCTATGGAAATAAGACCAAGCAGACAGCAATTAGAATCCATGACTAACCAATATATGCTCTCAGCGCAAACGGAGCATCATGGCTCCCGCAGTCCCTGGCAAGGAACACCCCGACGGGGATTTGCTGAGACATTCGAGCAAACATCTCCATCAGAATCCCTGTTTCCCCATCGTGGCAGTGGCAGAGCTAATCAATGACTGATGATTCCGGTACAAAAATCCCCTTCTAGTGTCATGTTTTAGCCCCAATAAATTTTAGAACATAAATCCGAGCATTTGTCAACAAATACAACCAATCTATAAAGACCACAACTGCCGAACATTTCCATTAGTTTATGGATGTTGGGCGGTTTTGTGTGTATAATAACGATATCTCAATCAAACTCATCTCAATTGGAAAGCCCTGAGTGCCGAGGGTGCATCCAAACTACTATATTACCGATTGAGGAAAGGCCAGGTCAGTTGTCTAATCAAATAGGTTGCGCCCGGTCATAAGTCCCCGTGGCAGACCCATACTAGCATCAGGGATAGAAACTGCGCGGTCTCCAGTCGTTTATTTATTTACTCAGCAATAGATCTGGGTAATATCACCCATTCTCACTAATGGGGATGATACCATTCATCCCATATATTATTTATGAAATTCCAGGGATTATCATGAAAAAAGATACAGATCTGATCAAAAGCCTTAGCCCCAGCGCCATGGATCAGATCATGCTTTATTTGGCTTTTAGCGCCATGAGAACCAGTGGGCATAGACATGGGGCTTTTTTAGATGCGGCGGCAACTGCGGCCAAATGTGCTATCTATACAACTTATATGGAGCAGGGTGAAAACCTCCGCATGACTGGACACCTACATCATATTGAACCCAAACGGGTGAAAGTGATTGTTGAGGAAGTGCGGGAAGCCCTGACGGAAGGGAAGCTCTTAAAAATGTTGGGTTCTACGGAACCCCGTTATCTGATTCAGTTTCCCTATGTGTGGTTAGAACAGTACCCCTGGCAACCGGGAAAAGCCAGAGTCCCCGGCACGAGCTTAACTCAAGATGAAAAACGGGTAATTGAAAGTCGTTTACCCAAGTATTTACCCGACGCTCAATTGATCAATTCTTTTCAGTTTATGGAATTGATCGAGTTTCTTCACAGACGTTCCCAAGAAGACATCGAACCTAGTAGACGGATGCCATTAAGTGAAGCCTTAACAGAACATATTAAACGGCGCTTGATCTACTCTGGCACGGTGACGAAAATAGATTCTCCTTGGGGGATGCCTTTCTATGCTCTGACCCGGGCTTCCTATTCTCCCGAAGATCAGGAAGAACGGACCTATATTATGGTGGAAGATACGGCGAGGTATTTCCGTTTAATGAAGGACTGGGCGGAACGTCAGCCCAAGGTAATGCGGGTTTTGGAAGAATTGGATATTCCGAGCGATCGCATTGAGTCGGCTTTAGAAGAGTTAGATGAGATTATTCGCCAGTGGGCCGATCGCTATCATGAGATCGGAGGTGAACCCATGGTCCTGCAAATGGTCTTTGGACCCCAGGAGACCGATTAACCCCCCTTTGGTAATCTCTCTGGAAAATAGCCGTTTTTTATGGCTCGCCACAGGGTAGGATGTAACGATGTGAAAGCTATGGCAGAATCGACCATCCATGACCCAGGACCAGATAGCCGAACAGCTTCTGGAGTTGGCGGCAAAAGCCGGAGCCGAAGTGGCGGAGGTATTCCGAGCTAGGTCCCAAGCTCGCCCCCTCTTTTTTGAAGCTAACCGACTCAAACAAATCGAACGCATTGAATCAGAGGGAATTGTTCTGCGATTGTGGCGCGATGGCCGCCCCGGATTGGCTGTCGCCCACGGTGCAGTACCCCCTCAAAAATTAGTGGAGCGAGCGATCGCCCTATCAGCCCTTAATGACCCCGAGACTATTACCATAGCTGATGGTAGTTCCCTAAATCACTATCCGGCGATCGGAAATTCTATGGAAGTAGAACAGCTTATGGCTTGGGGAAAAGAGACTATTGGCTGCATTCGAGACATTTACCCAGATATTATCTGTTCGGGAGAATGGGATTGTGAAGTAGAATCAACCCGCCTGATTAATTCCAGAGGTCTTGATTGTAGCCACACCGATACAACCCTCAGCGCTTATTTAGAAACCGAATGGGTGCGCGACAGTGATTTTCTCTACATTTCCGACGGTCAGACTCAACGGGGTAGCCTTGAACCACAGTTATTGAGCCAACGCATTCTTCAACGGCTGGAATGGGCTAGGGAAAACGCATCCCCCTTGGTTGGGCGTGTCCCCATTTTATTTACCGCTAAAGCGGCAGATATGTTATGGGGTACAGTTTCCGCCGCCCTCAATGGTAAACAAGTCCTAGAAGGGTCTTCTCCGTGGAGCGATCGCCTCGGAACTCAAGTTGTGTCTACCTCCCTTACCCTCTCTCAGAAACCCGCCCTAGGGCCGTTTAGCTGCCCCTTTGATGATGAGGGAATCCCCACTCGCCCCATTGTCTTTATTCAAGATGGCATACTCAAGCTATTTTATACTGATTTAACCACTGGGCGCACCCTCGGTAGTGGCACCACAGGGAACGGGTTTCGAGCTGATTTAAATAGTTATCCCATCCCCGGATTATTCAATTTGTTAATTGAACCGGGACGCGACTCTATGCAAGACTTAATTAAACAGCTAGACCACGGTCTAATTATTGATCAGATGTTAGGATCTGGTGCCGGAATTACTGGGGAATTTTCCGTTAATGTCGATCTGGGATATCGCATTGAAAATGGTCAGGTTGTCGGTCGGGTTAAAAATACCATGGTTTCCGGAAATGTCTACACCGCCTTAAAACAAGTGGTTAGTGTGGGAGGAGATGGTAACTGGAATGGTTCCATTTATACTCCATCTCTGATTGTCGAAGGGTTATCTGTTACCGCCAGAAGTTAATCATCAACATTTGATTAACGCCAATTTTTCTCGGCTTGGTCTAAGACATAGGCGGCGACCTGTTGAATTTCCGAGACACTCAGACGGTCAGAATAAGCCGACATATTGCTTTTACCATTAGCCACAATTTCTGCGATCGCCTCTATTGAGTCGTAGCCATTCCGTTGGAGAGCCCGCTGTTTCAGATTTTTACCCCGCCTAATAATGTTACCACCACCAGCATGACAGCCCACACAGTGGACGCTAAAAATTTCCCCCCCCTTCTCAATATTCAGATTATCTGCGATCGCCTTTGGTGTCCAACAACCCCACAATAAACTAACACTCAGCAGTAAAATAGTTAACAGATTTCTCATGATCATCAATTTTTGTTAATCGCTTTCTCGTATTCCTGAGACTTACTTAGACTCGGTTGTAGGTATATTATAAGCCGGAATGGTAATCCTAAACTCTGTACCTTGACCAGGTTCTGAACAACAGTTGATTTTACCTTGGTGTTTTTCTACCACAATTTGATAGCTGATAGACAAACCTAAACCTGTACCTAATCCTACCGGTTTAGTCGTAAAGAAAGGGTCAAAGATATGAGATTGAATATTTGACGGGATTCCCGGACCGTTATCAGCTATGGAAATTTGCAAGCAATTTTTACCATTATCGATATCAGGAATTAAAGCAGTGCTAATCATGATTTGGGGTGAAAAATTATCCTCTGGATGTTCTTTAATATGAGATTCCATAGCATCTATCGCATTACTTAGCATATTCATAAACACCTGATTAAGTAATCCCGCATAGCATTCTACAGGCGGAATATCACCATAATTTTTCACGATTTCAATGGTGGGATGATGAGGTCTAGGCTTCAGACGATGTTGCAGAATTAACAGAGTGCTATCAATACCCTCGTGAATATCAACTGATTTGCGATCGGCTTGCTCAAGACGGGAAAAATTACGCAGAGATAACACCAGTTGGCGAATTCTTTGGGATCCTATCTGCATTGATGCCAGAATTTTCGGTAAGTCTTCCTGAAGAAAATCTAATTCGATTTCCGTTTCATAGCTTTCAATCTCCGGGTGTCTTTCGGGATAGTATTGATGGTAAAGGAGGATGAGTTTAAGTAAACTATCGCTATACTCGTTCACATAGCTTAAATTCCCAAAAATAAAGTTAATCGGATTATTAATTTCGTGAGCGACTCCAGCCACCAACTGACCCAGACCTGACATTTTTTCCGTTTGAATAAGTTGGCTTTGGGTACGTTTCAGTTCATCCAGAGTCTTTTCTAACTGTTCCGTTTTCGCTTGTTCATTATCTAAAGACCTTTTGAGTTCAATAGTCCGCTGCTGTACCTGTTTTTCTAGGGTACTGTTTAATTCTTGAACCTCTCGATACAGCATATATTGTTGAATAGCCATGGAAAAATGTTTCCCTAATGCTTGACCTAAGCTGATTTCATCCGCTGTCCAAGGTTGGGCTTGACCTTGTTTGAACTCCCGCCACACTTCAAATGATTGTCTGGGCATCATTTGTTTTAAACTAGGCTCAAAACGTCCCGCCCAGATGGTTTCTGTGTCAATTTCATTACGAAAAATAGTTAGACATCCCAGGTTATTATGGCGGTATTGAATCGGAAATACTAACAAACCCCGAATGGCCGTAGCTTGAAAAGCTGGGGTAAAAATTCGCAGTTCTGATTCTCTATATAAATCTGTAATCGCCCAAATATTCCCCCTACAACTATCAAGCGATCGCCTACCACTGTTACACTTAAACCCCTCTCTGAGCCACTTTTGCCAGAGGGGATGTTCTTCCATGATTGATTTGGTTTCCCATGAAGGCATCGTCGGCTGTTCACCACAATAAAACACCTCCGGGGTCTTTTCAGGATGAGATTGGATATATAGTCGCCCTCCTGAACCTTGGAAGTCCTCCACAGTCGCCTCTAAAGCCGCTTGTAACTGAATCGTCGGCTGTTCATGCAGGAGAGAAGCTACCTTATTAATAGTAGCTTCTAACATCGCCTGTTTACGGGTTTTAGCCAGCATATCAGCTTGACCAATGGCTATGGTCATCTGATCGACAACTAATTGCAAAATCTGCAATTCTAATGGGGAAGTTTCCCGGGGCTCAGAGTGGTGAGAAACCAATAACCCCCACAATTGATTTGATGAGGTTGAAAACTGACCAGATCGGGATTTATCATGGTTTTGCCCCGAGTACAGAATCGGTACAACTACCGAAGACTGCACTCCCATCGCCGTCAGATAACTGATATGACAAGGGTCTACAGATCTCGATTTTATTTCTGTCGTCGGTAGCGGTTCCCCCGTTTCTGGAGAGTCTAGGGGACTTATACTTATGGTTCCAGAGTGGACATTAACTATGGTTCGCTGCCGAAGTTTTACATAGCGATCGCGTGCTTCTTGGGGAATATCATCCGCCGGAAAATGCAACCCTAGCAAAGAAGGAAGGCGATCGTCATAAATCGACTCCGCCACTACTTCACCACTCGCATCTTGATCAAATCTATAGATCATAATCCGGTCTGTTCCTAAAAATGAACGGACTTCCGCCACTGTGGCTTTCAGAATTTCTGGAAGTTCTAGTGATTGCCGAATCCTACTAATGATTCGACGTAGCAAAACTTGATGATCAAGTTGAGATTTAAGGTCTTGTGCAGTGTCCACAGTGTACATAAGTTTCCTGATTGGGGAGGCAGTTTCCAGAATCCCGTTGAGATTCTCTCTATTTAACTACAATGCTAAATTAGGTTTTACTATTTTTCACAGATATTTAGTCTGCTTTGGTGATTTAAAATTGCTGCTCTTTTCAGAACATTGGTGGCTACTACGATATGTCGATTGTAGTTATTCTAACAAAACAATGAGAGATTCCCATCCAATACCTGGCCAGGGAACTTCATTATTTCACCTTAATCTCAATCATCCACAATCGATAACTCTATGATTAGGGTTATGTTAAGTATTGTAACAAATTGTTAAGTTTTGTTGCGGAAAATTTTTTTGCTGGGGGGTGCTTGTCTTTTTGGTCGGCTTCTGGTATACTTTTAGATAATGGGAATAGTGACAATTTTGTTATTTGTGGCTAGATTTTCATTATTTAACTGTACATCAATATACTACCATTAGTTCCCGGTGCTTGTCAACCCTTAGGGCGGGGGGCGGCGAAAAATTTTTTTTTTGAAAATAAGCCCCCTGGGAGAGACTTGTGGGGGTTTAGCACAACCCCTAAATCAACAAAACTGATTCCGGGTGAAAATCAGAAAGGACTCAATTTCTTGATAGCGCGACCAGCCACATCACCATAGCGAAGGTCGCCAGAGAGGATTTTAGTCATCAACTCAGTAGCAGCAGGAACTTTAACCGCCGCCTTGTAACCAATACCAGGGAAACTGTAGAAGACACCAGCCAACCGTGAAGCCCAAACCATATCTACGCCCCATTCGGTTCGGATAATTTGGGTATATTTTTCGAGTGCGCTTTGGTCACCACCGATCGCCATATCGATCGCCTCTGCGGCTTTGATACCGGTCAAAATAGCGGGGCGGATACCTTCCCCAGAGAGGGGGTCAACAATACTAGCAGCCTCTCCGGCGATGAGAGCATTTTGACTATGAAGGGTGCGATCGCCATCCCAAAGTCGCAAAGGATGTTCAACAATAGGGGAATTAGGATTTAGCCCCAAGGCTTTCAGGTATTGGCTCAAATCTTGGCTCAAATTTTTAGGTTCTTTTCCCCGGAAAGTAGTAGTGCTAACCGTGTAACCATCAGCCTTGGGAAACCCCCACAGACTGCCATTTTTCACCATACCAAATTCAAAAGTTGGCACATCTGATAATTGAGTAGCTTCCGTGACCATAGCCAGTCGGGGATTAGACTGTTTGAGGCGTAACCATGAAGCCACAGGGCCTTTTGCGCCATCTGCTGCAATCAGATATCGACCTGTGAGGGTTTCACCATTAGCAGTAGTTAATTGCCAACTGTCGCCTTTAAACTCAATAGCAGTAACTTCCGTATTAGGTTGGAAACTAGCGCCTTGATCTTGAGCCTGCTGGATAAGGAAAGCATCAAACACATCTCGGCGGACCATCCACATAGGTTTTGATATAGCAGTTTCGGCGGGGTCAGCCAGTTTGAAAGTGTAACGGATTTTATCAACAGTAGTGGATATGGCGGGAGTAAAATCAAAATCAAACCAGGCGGCGATCGCCGGAGAAACCCCACCACCACAGGGTTTATTTCGCGGCCAGGAGTTTTTTTCGACCACCAGAGGATTGCGCCCGCGTTTAGCGAGATGATAAGCCGCCGCCCCACCAGCGGGACCAGCTCCAACAATGATACAGTCAAACATAAATTTCCGTGATTAACCTTTGTTTACATCAAGGGGGGGTTGCGGGTGGTTTTGGGGGATGAACCCCCAAGAGAATACATCAGACGGTCATAATATCCTTTTCTTTGGCTTCGAGTAGTTCATCGACCTTGGCTGTGTATTTATCGGTGAGTTTTTGAATTTTGTCTTGAATATCGCGGGATTCATCCTCGGAGATATCCCCGTTTTTTTCTTGTTTGCGAACGGAGTCGATCGCATCTCGGCGGATATTACGAACTGAGACCCGGCCTTCTTCGGCATATTTTCCGGCAAGTTTGACAAATTCTTGGCGGCGTGCTTCCGTCAGCGGCGGAATATTCAGACGTACAACTGAGCCATCGTTATTAGGTGTCAGTCCCACGTCTGACATAGAAATAGCTTTCTCAATGTTGTTAAGAGAATTGCGATCGAAAGGTTGAATAGTAATAGTCGAAGCATCAGGAGTGCTGATACTTGCCAAAGATTTAAGAGGAGTCGGACTCCCGTAGTATTCTACGGTAATCCGGTCTAATAGGGAAGCATTAGCCCGTCCGGTGCGAATCGTATTAAAAGATCGCCCCGTAGATTCTAAGGCTTTTTTCATCAGGTTTTCAACATCAGCTAACTTCACAAGAACCTCCGACATAAGTTCCAACAGTTTCACCGACCACAGCCCGGCCAATATTGCCACGCTCAGTCAGGTTAAATACAATAATAGGAAGATTATTTTCTTTGCACAGGGCGATCGCCGTACTATCCATCACCCGTAGGTCATGGGTCAGCACATAGCCATAGGTAAGAGTATTATAGCGACGAGCATCAGGATTAACTGCCGGGTCACAATCATAAATTCCATCTACCTTAGTGGCTTTAAAAATCACCTCTGCGTCAATTTCCGCCGCCCGCAGTGCGGCTGTGGTGTCCGTGGTAAAAAACGGATTACCCGAACCCGCCCCAAAAATCACCACCCGGTTTAGTTCCAAATGGCGAATAGCTTTGCGGCGGATGTAGGGTTCAGCCACTTCCTGCATAGCGATCGCCGTTTGTACACGAGTCGGCACACCTATTTGTTCTAGGGCATCTTGTAAGGTGATCGCATTCATCACTGTAGCAATCATACCCACATAGTCTGCGGTTGCCCTATCCATTCCCGCAGAAGCCGCTTTCATTCCTCGGAAGATATTACCGCCGCCCACCACAATGGCTACCTGCACCCCTTTATTGACCACATCAGCAACTTCCTGGGCGATTTCCTGAACCACAATCGGGTCTATGCCATATCCCAGGCTACCCATAAGGGCTTCACCGCTGAGTTTCAGTAAGATCCGTTTATATTTTGTCCCCATTTAGATCCCCTATTGACAATGGCTATATCCCATCTACGGATTACGCAGATATAAGGTTCGGTCCCAATTCAAGATACCAGAAAGCTGTTATTAATCTCAGGTTTTTTGTGAGAGCCAGAATTTAATCCAAGATTTGCTTGACATCTTAGGACAATAAGGTACAATACCTAAAAAGATTCGCAACTCAATAATGAGTATACGGTCAAACCC